>JBFELD010000135.1:0-6786 GCA_041552375.1 Kiloniellaceae bacterium
CTTCGGCCCCAACCGACCGCCGATCCCCGATATCGAGGACTATGAAGGCCGGTCAGTCTTTTATCTGGTGCGACGGCGCGAAGACTTCCGCGGCAAGCGCGTCGTCATCGCCGGCGGCGGAGATTCCGCCGTTGACTGGGCCGTCAGCCTCGCCGAGGTCGCCGACAAGGTCACTGTGATCCATCGCCGCCCGAAGTTCCGCGCCCTGCCGGGCTCGGTCGCGCAATTGGAGCGTCTGGCCAAGGAAGGCCGCATCGAGCTGGTGATCCCCTATCAGCTGAAAGCCCTCCAGGGCGTCGACGGAAAGCTTTCCGCCGTCGTCGCGGCGACCCTCAAAGGAGAGACCCGCGTCATCGAGGCGGATGTTTTGCTCCCCTTTTTCGGTCTGTCGATGGACCTGGGGCCGATCGCAGATTGGGGGCTGGCCTTGGATAGGGAGCTGATCCATGTGGACCCGGCGACCTTGCGCACGAGCGAGCCCGGCATCTATGCCGTCGGCGACATCGCCAGCTATCCGGGTAAGTTGAAACTGATCCTCTGCGGCTTCCATGAGACGGCGCTGGCGGCACATGACATCCGCGCGCTGATCCATCCGGACGAGGAGCTGCACTGGGAATATTCGACGACCAAGGGACTGCCCAGCTAGAGCGGGTCCGCCGGGCCGGCAAAACGTCCCGGTGGCTCCACCCGACCCGGATCTGCTTTAGGCCGACGCCTGCGTCGCCGAGGCCGCCCCGTCCACCGGCAGGCGGCACGTCACCCGGGTGCCGCCGTCGACCTTCGAATGCAGCTCGACACGGCCCCCGTGCAACTCGATGAGGCTTTGAACCAAAGCCAAGCCAAGGCCGGCGCCCGATTGGTGGCCCTGCCCTCGGCTCCGCTCGAAGCGCCCGAAAACCCTCCCTTGGTCCTCCTCCGGGATGCCGACACCGGTGTCTGTCACCTCGAAGATCAGCTCGCCGTTCTCGCGGCTGGCGCTCAGCGTCACCCGGCCACCCTTGGGCGTGAAGTTCAAAGCATTCGACAACAGGTTGAACAACGCTTGCTTCAGCCGGCGGGAATCGGCGCTGATGGCGCCGATGTCGACGGGACAGTCGACGACCAGCTCCAGCTCCCGGTTATGCGCCCGCTCGCGCCCCAAACCGGCGATCGCCTCCATCAGCTCACGGACCTCCACCGACGCCCTG
Source organism: Kiloniellaceae bacterium (assembly GCA_041552375.1). GTDB lineage: Bacteria > Pseudomonadota > Alphaproteobacteria > Kiloniellales > Kiloniellaceae > JAJFGK01. The sequence goes on from JBFELD010000135.1 coordinate 1,188, forward strand.
TCGATGTGCATATAGCCCGCCTCGATCGAGGCGAGATCGAGGATATCGTTGATCAGGGTAATGAGACGATGGGAGGACTCGACGATGGCCTGCGAGTATTCGAGCTGGCGGTCATTCAGGGTGCCGAAGAACTGGTTGGTCAGAATCTCGGCAAATCCAATGATCGCATTGAGCGGAGTACGTAACTCGTAGGAGATGTTGGCAATGAACTCGGACTTCAGGCGATCGGCCGTCTCCAACGCCTCGTTGCGCTCGAGCAGAGCGCGTTCCACCTGCAACGAATCGGTGACATCTACGAAGGTGTAGAGCACCGCACCATCGGGCAGCGGCACGCGGGCCCAATCGATGACCGACCCATCGATCCGTTCGCGCCTGCCGCTTGCCTCCGCCGGGTCGGTGGTCTCGGCCACCACGCGCTCGGCATGGTCGGCCCAATCCTCCTCGCCGATCTCGAGCAGATCGCGCGAGAAAGCGATAAGCTCACGGACGTGCGGCTGCCCGCTCAAGGCCTCCTTGGGGATTTTCCAGATCGCCGCGAAGGCCGGGTTCCACAGCTTCAGGAGACCATCTGCACCATAAACCGCAACGCCTTCATAGAGGTTATCCAAGGTCTCGCGCTGCACCTCGATCAAGGTGTTGTAGTTGCGCTCCATGGCCAGCCGATCGGTCACGTCCTCATAGGACAGCAGCACGCCTCCCAAGGGGTGAGGAACGACGAGCATGCGCAAGGTCACGCCGTCGGGCAGGTGAAGCAGCTCCTCACGGGACTCGATCAGGGTGCTGTAGGTCTTGATGATGCCGCGCTTGTATGCCGGAAAGTCGGGATGCTCGGGCAACCGCCGATGCTCGCGCAAGGCCTCCAACACATCGCCCAGGTGAGGACCGTTCTGGAAGATCGACTCGCCCACCCCCCAAAGACGGACGTAGGCCGTGTTGTAAAAGGTCAAATGAAGGTCGGCGCCGAAAATCGCGATCGCCGTGCCCAAGTTCTCCAGAACCTCGGCCTGGGCGCCGAAATGCCGCTTGAGCTCGTTCTGCGCCTCCTCCAGCTCGGTCTTGTCGAGGGCAAGACCCAAGAGCCCTTGCTCGCTCATCGATTGCTCACGCACCTCCAGCAAGCGACGCGCGCCATCGACCACCACATGAGCGCGTTTGACCATTGGCTCGCCGCTCTGAATGGCCTGCCCGGCAAGCATGCGCGCCTGCGCGATTTGAGCGCGACCCAACAACTCGAGGCCCGCCGAGAGAACCTCCTCGCGCGTCGCCCCCACCGCCTCTCCATAGGCGCGGTTGCAGTCGACCAAAGAAAGATCGTCGCCGCGGCGCCACACCGGTATCGCCAAAGCGTCGAGCATGGCGCGAAGCGCTCGTGCCTCGGCCTCGACTTCCTCGAGGCGCCGCGTCAAGCCCGTGACTTCGGAAAAGGCAACCCGCCACGACGGACGCGCGCCCGACGACTCTACCGTGAAGCGGCGGGGATCTTCCTTCAGCGCCAAGGTCAGGTTGAAGGCCGTCCCGTCGGCCAACAGCGCGACGATGGCTTCTTCAAACCGCTGTGCGCTGTCCGGCGCCAGGCGAGAGCGCAAGGCATCCAGCGACGTATCCGATGCCGGGCCGAGGTCGAGCAGCTCCTTCAGGCTCAAGTTGGGCCGCAAGGCCGGCGCCGAGGCCTCGCCGGTCCATACCTCGAGGCTCGGCGGTTCGTCGCTTTCTCTGCCTCGTCGCTCCGCCAGATCGCGCGCCAGGCGCATATTCTCCGCGACAAGAACATCGGCTTGACGCCGAAACCGGAACGCGAGCACCCCAAACGCCAGTACTCCCAGCAACGCGACGCCGAGAAGAATCCAAAACAGCAACTGCACGGTTCCCAAATCGTCAAAACCGGTCATCGCCGCGAGCCTCGCATCGGCCGGCCACGTAGGGCAGGATAGGATAAATGGCTAGAGTCCTCGGCAAGGAACCCCCGCATAGCGGAGACGAGTCTAAGCCGTCAAAGGACAACCCACAAGCGATCTGCGCGCTCCGGCACGGTCGCGCCGCCGTCTGTCAATAGCGATAGTGATCCGACTTGAAGGGGCCGCCGACCGGCACGCCGATATAGTCCGCCTGGGCCTGCGTGAGCTTGGTCAGGTTCGCCCCGATCTTCGAGAGATGGAGGGCCGCCACCTTCTCGTCCAAGTGCTTGGGCAGAACGTAGACTTGCCGATCGTACTTGTCGGCATGACCCCAAAGCTCGATTTGCGCCAGGACTTGGTTGGTGAAGGAGGCGCTCATGACGAAACTCGGATGACCGGTTGCGCAGCCCAAATTCACCAGGCGGCCTTCGGCCAGAAGAATGATGCGCTTACCGTCGGGAAACTCGACCTCGTCGACCTGCGGCTTGACGTTGACCCACTTGAGATTCTTCAGCGCCTCGACCTGGATCTCGTTGTCGAAATGCCCGATGTTGCAGACGATCGCCCGGTCTTTCATGGCCCGCATGTGATCGACGGTGATGATGTCGGTGTTGCCCGTCGCGGTCACGAAGATGTCGCCCGTGGACGCGGCCGCATCCATGGTCACGACCTCATAACCCTCCATCGCCGCTTGCAGCGCGCAGATCGGATCGACTTCGCTGACCATGACCCGGCATCCGGCATTGCGCAGCGAGGCCGCCGAGCCCTTGCCAACGTCGCCGTAGCCGTTGACCACCGCCACCTTGCCGGCCAGCATGACATCGGTGGCGCGACGGATCCCGTCGACCAGGGACTCCCGGCAGCCATAGATATTGTCGAACTTCGACTTGGTCACCGAGTCGTTGACGTTAATGGCCGGGACCTTGAGCGTACCCGCACGGGCCATTTCGTAAAGGCGATGTACTCCGGTCGTGGTCTCTTCGGAAAGGCCGCGCACGCCTTCCATGAGCTGCGGATACTTGTCGTGCATCACCTGGGTCAGGTCGCCGCCATCGTCGAGCAGCATGTTGGGATGCCAACCATCCGGCCCTTTGATGGTCTGGTCGATGCACCACCAATATTCCTCCTCGCTTTCGCCCTTCCAAGCGAAGACCGGAACGCCGGCCGCCGCCATCGCCGCGGCCGCATGGTCCTGGGTGGAAAAGATGTTGCACGAGGACCAGCGAATCTCCGCCCCCAGGGCCGTCAAGGTCTCGATCAAGACCGCCGTCTGGATGGTCATGTGGAGGCACCCGACGATGCGCGCACCCGCGAGGGGTTGAGCCTCTCCCATCTCTTCGCGCAGGGCCATCAGTCCCGGCATCTCGCCTTCCGCGATCGAGATTTCCTTGCGGCCCCATTCGGCCAGAGAGATGTCGGCAACCTTGTAATCCGTGAACTCGGCCATGTCGCTTGTCGTCCTGTCTTCCATTGCCTGCCTAGGTGGCACCGATTCGGGCCGCGGACCATGTAACAGCGCGCGCCCGCCGGAGCAAGGGCGCCGATTTCGATCCGGGTCTCAGTGTATCGCTTCGTTGAAATCGTCGATCAGCATGGCAATACGCCCACTGTCGACCTGGTCCATGATGATCTGCGCACGCCGGGTGGCGGCTTGCATGTCCATCTTGAGAATGCGGTTCTTGACCCGCGGTATGGCGCTGGCGACCATCGACAACTCGCGCACGCCAAAGCCCAGAAGAAGCGCCGTGTAGCGGGGATCGCCGGCCATCTCTCCGCATATCGAAACCGGAATGCGGGCCCGCAAGGCCGCATCGACCGAAAATTGGATGAGCCGAAGGACGGCCGGGTGCAGAGGGTTGTAAAGGTGCGCGACCTGTTCCTCGCCACGGTCGATGGCGAGCGTGTACATGGTCAGATCGTTGGTCCCGATCGCAAAGAAATCAACGCTCTTGGTTAAAGCATCGGCCGCCAAGGCCGCACCCGGCACCTCTATCATTGCGCCAAGGGGCGGCAGGGGATCAGCGAATGGCACTCCGCGGCGGGTTAATCTACGTGCCACCGCGGCCAGCGACTTGCGGACCTCGCGCACCTCCTGGGTGGTTGAAATGAGGGGTAAGAGGATGCGCAGCGGCCCATGGGCGCTGGCCCTCAGGATGGCGCAGAGCTGCGTCTCCAAGAGATCGCGCTCCTTCAGCGATAGCCGGATCGCCCGCAAGCCCAAGGCCGGGTTCGACGATTCCGCTATCTGATCACCGAGCGAAAAAGCCAGTTTCTCGCCACCAACATCAAGGGTGCGAATGGTCACCATGCGTCCGGCCATGCCGGTTACGATCTCCGCCAGGGCTTCATACTGCGTCTCTTCGTCGGGGGGGTCCTCCCGGTTCATGAAGAGAAACTCGGTCCGCAGCAGGCCGACCCCCTCGGCGCCCGCCGACAGGGCCTGGGCGACCTCGCGCGGAAACTCGAGATTGGCCTCGAGGGTAACCCGCTCCTTGTCCTTCGTCTGCGCCGGGACCTTGCGTAGCCGGGTGAGCGCCTTGGTCTCACGCTCCAGTTCCCTGCGGCGGGCCCGGTAATCGGACAGCCGCTTGGGAGTGGGGTGGACGACGACCAAGCCGTTGGACCCGTCGACAACGATGGGTTCACCATTTTGAACGTTGCCTATCAGATCTGGCACCCCGAGCACCGCGGGCAGCCCCAGCGATCTCGCCATGATGGCCGTATGGCTCTCGGCACCACCCAGAGCCGTCGCGAAACCGGCGATGCGCGCCGGATCCATCAGTGCGGTGTCGGCCGGTGTGATCTCCTCGGCGATGATGACACTGTCGCTGTCCAACGATTCGAAGCTCGCCAAATCGCGCTTGGTCAGACCGCGCACGATCCGGTGGCCGACCTCTCTGACCTCCTGCGCGCGCGTGCGTAGATAGGCATCGTCCATCTCGGCAAAATCTTGCGCGATGACCGCAATTTCGGCCATGACCGCCGATTCGGCGTTGCGCCGCCCCTCGGTGATACGCGACTCGATCCCGCCGATAAGGCGCGAGGAATTCAACATCTGCATGTGCGCGTCGAGCAGATACCCCAACTCCTCGGCCGCAGCGCCATGGAAAGAAAGGGCCTTGGCCTTGAGTTTTCCGACCTGTCGAATGGCGCGCGTCACCGCCTTGCGGAAACGCTCGAGCTCTTCTTCGAGACGGTCCTCCGGCACGATGTATTCGGGAATGTTGAGGTCGCCAGACTCCCGTAAATGAGCATGCCCGATGGCGATACCGGGCGAAACGCCCAACCCTTCGAATATCCTCTCGCGCGTTCTCGGCTTTGCGTTCACGTTATTCCTCGTGGAACCGATCCATCACCAACTGGGTCAGGGCCACCACGGCGGCAGCGGCCTCGCGGCCCCGGGCGCGCACCTCCAACTCGCATCCGGGCCCTGCCGCCAGCATCATCAGCGCCATGATCGACCCGCCAGGCACTTCGGTCTCGTTCTTGGCCACCGTGACATCGGCATCGAAAGTCGCGGCCAACTTCACGAACTTGGCCGCGGCGCGGGCATGCAAACCCCGCTCGTTCGACACGATGACCTTGCCAACCCGATAAGGAGTACGAATGTCGTTCGGCGCACCCACGCTCAAGGAACCTCTGAGGCGAGCAGCTGCGAGGCGACGTTGATGTACTTCTTGCCGGCTTCCTGGGCCTGGGCGACC
>JBFELD010000136.1:0-6779 GCA_041552375.1 Kiloniellaceae bacterium
ACGAGCCCTTCGACTGACATTCTGCGTCAACCTTAGGCAACAGGACAATTTTATTACGTAAAATCAATGCGATCTGACAAACCGTAAAAATAGAAAAATTTAACCAAGGGTCTCTATGAATAGGCCACCGCACCTCATCGTCATCACGAATACGAGACAATGAATCTATCAAGGGTTTAAGCGGAAAGTCCGCTGGCCGCGCATCGGGCTTCGAAAGGGGTGACAGGCGTTGATTTGTTTTAAGTTCGATACCTGGCCGATCGCATAAAAAACAAAATTGACCATGAAATGGATAGGCCAGTGAAGCGAAATCCCAGCAATCGATCAACAGTTCTCTTGCTGCTGGGCCTTTCCCTACTTTCCGTTGCTGGAAACCTCCTCAGCGTCCCGCTTTTCTTCGGCGTCGATCTCATCTTCGGCTCGATCGCGGTGATGCTGTCGGTGGTCCTGCTTGGCGTCCTTCCGGCCGTGCTGGTCGCGATCGTGGGCGGTGTCTATACCTTGATCCTTTGGGGACACCCTTATGCTCTCGCGATATTTTCCATCGAGGCCTTGACGGTCGGGCTCTTGTATCGACGCGGCCTTCGCAACCTGGTCATCGCCGATCTTACCTTCTGGTTGGCGCTTGGCGTGCCGCTCGTTCTTCTGTTCTACCGCGGCGTCATTGGCATGGGCTGGGAAGCCACATTCCTGATCGCCTTCAAGCAGCCTCTGAACGGCATCTTCAACACCCTTATCGCTGGCCTGGTTGTACTCGCAGTGCAGTTGTTCTGGACCGGAGGCCAGCGCATGAGGTTGGGGTCGCCTCGGCTTACAAACCTGCTTTTCCATGTCCTGCTGACAACCATCCTGCTGTCCGGAGCCGTGCCAATCATTCACGATGGCCACAGGCAACGTGCGGATCGAGAGGCCTTCCTACTCGAGCGCCTGATCGAACAGGCCGGGCATCTTGCCGGGCGCATCTCCGGCGATCCGACCGAGGATGGGGTCGTGTGGCAGGAGGAGCTGACGAGAGCGCGGACGAATGCGGAGATGGGGTTGGCGCTTGTTGGACCTGACGGTCGCCTGATCGCCGGCCAGGGGGACATCGCCGGTCCCACCGCCTCGGTGGGCGAAATTCAGGAATTGGAAGGTGGCCTTACCATTCTGCTGCCGGCGGGCAACCTGCCGGTCATGGAGCAATGGAGGCGAGGGCGCTACGAAGCGAGCGTCCCGGTTTCAGGCGTGGATAGCGTGTCCCGCATCGTGGTCACGCAAGCGGCCGAGCCGCTCGTTCGAGCGTTGGAAGCCGAGCGCCTTACCTTTTTCATCTATCTGAGCGTGTTGCTGGTGCTCGGCATTTTTACCTCGCGGATTCTCAGTCGTTGGTTGACCCGACCGCTCTGCGATCTGGAGGTGGCGAGCGCCAATATGGCGAAGGAAATCACCGAAGGCGTGCGGCCGTCACTGCCTGACAACGCAATCCAGGAATACCGCAGCCTCGGCACAACCCTCGGCGACATGGCCAATCGACTGAGAGCGAGCTTCAACGAGTTGCACGAGATCCAAGCCGGCCTCGAAGAGGAGATCCAGGCGCGAACGGTCGAGCTCGCTCACCTGTCGCGGGTGGCCAGCCAAACAACGAACGGTGTCGTCATCACCGATACCGAAGGTTGCGTGGAGTGGATCAACGAGGGCTTCACCCGCATCACCGGCTATACGCTCGACGATCTGCGGGGCCGCAAACCAGGCGATGTCCTCCAAGGCACGGCGACCGACCCCGCCACGGTCAAGCGAATGCGCGACGCCCTGGAGCGCGGAGTGTCCTTCGCCGAGAACGTCGTCAACTACACGAAGTCAGGCCAGTTTTACTGGGTGCACATAAGCTGCAACCCGCTACGTGACGTGACCGGCAAGCCCCAGGGGTTCATGGCGATCGAAACCGATATCACCCGCGAGAAAAGCGACGCTGATCGTATTCGCGCCAGCGAGCGCCGCCTCGCCGCTGTGATCGAGGGCACCAATATTGGCGCCTGGGAATGGAACGTGCAGACGGGAGAAACGACCTTCAACGAACGTTGGGCTGGTATCGTGGGCCATACTCTGGCCGAGCTTGAGCCCATCAGCATCCGAACCTGGATGGACCTGGCCCATCCGGACGATTTAAAAAACTCCAATGCGCTGCTGGAACGGCACTTCGCCAATCAATCCGATTACTACGATTTTCAGTGCCGGATGCGCCATAAGGACGGACATTGGGTGTGGGTCCATGACCGCGGGCGCGTCGTTAGCTGGACGGAAGACGGCAAGCCCCTCTTGATGTGCGGCACGCACGCCGACATCACCGAGCAGAAACACGCCGAAACCACTCTGCAAGACCAGGCCAAGCAAACCCAAGCCATTCTCGACAACATGGTGGATGGAATCATCACGATCGGCGAAACCGGCGAGATCGACTCTTTCAATCCCGCGGCGGAGAGGATTTTCAGCTACAGGATGGAAGAGCTGCTGGGCCGGAACGTGAAGACGCTGATACCCAACCTCCTTTGCGACGGAGACGAGGACTGCGTGCGCCGGCACCTCATGCCGATGCCAGCCGATGGAACAGGCGCGCGTCGCGAGGTCGATGGCCGACGCAAGGACGGCGCCGTCTTTCCGCTGGAGCTGGCGATCTCTGAAGTCACGCGCGAGGGGCGGCCCCTGTACGTCGGACTGGTGCGTGACATCAGCGAGCGCAAGGAGATGGATCGCATCAAAAGCGAATTCGTCTCCAAGGTCAGTCACGAACTACGCACGCCGCTCACCTCTATCAGGGGCTCGCTTGGGTTGATCGTCGGCGGTGCGCTCGGCGAGTTACCGTCGCAAATGCGGAACATAGTCGACATCGCACACCGGAATTGCCAAAGGCTCACACATCTCATCAACGATTTGCTCGACATCGAAAAGCTCACGGCCGACCAAATGTACTTCGCGATGGAGCCCCAAGCGCTGATGCCCCTGATCCACCAGGCATTGAAAGAGAATGAGCCCTTTGGCGCCGCGCGCGGCGTGACCCTCGTCGTGACCCGGAGCGAACCCTACGCTTATGTGCGGGTGGACGCGCAGCGATTGATGCAGGTTCTATGCAACCTGCTGTCCAACGCCATCAAGTTCTCCCCGAAAGACGGAACCGTCGAGATCGCCGTGGCAACGCGCGATCGATCGGTGCGGGTCACGGTAAGCGATCGGGGCCCCGGGATCCCAGCGGCATTTCGGCCTCGTGTCTTCCAAAAATTCGCCCAAGCCGACTGCTCCGACGCACGAAAGAGGGGCGGCACCGGATTGGGCCTGGCTATCAGCAAGGAACTGATCGATCGCATGAACGGCAAGATCGGGTTCGAGTCGATCGAAGGCGAAGGCGCCAGCTTCAATTTCGACCTCCCGCTCTCAAGTCTTTGGGGAGCCCGTCCTCCTCTCGAGGCCTCGACCTTGCCCGCTGAGGAGACACCGCTCGACGCCGAAGCCCACGCGCGGCCTGAAGACCAACCCTTCGAACCCGATCCGGTCGCTCGTCGCCTTGGCCGATCGCATTCGCGTTGACCGGAAAAGGAAACGCTTCGATGAACAGTCCGCAACGCATCTTGTATGTGGAAGACGATCCCGACATCCAGGCCGTCGCAAAGATCGCGCTGGAGGCGGTGGGCGGGTTCTCCCTCAGGATTTGCTCATCGGGTGAGGAGGCATTGCATGAGGCGGAAGCCTTCGCACCCCAATTGATTCTCCTCGATGTCATGATGCCGGGGATGGATGGTCCGACCACGCTCAAGACCATACGGCAAAAAGAGTGCTTGGCCGAGGTGCCAGTGATCTTTTTGAGCGCAAAGGCGCAACCATCGGAAGTCGCGCACTATAAATCCCTGGGAGCGCTCGATGTCATCGCCAAGCCCTTCGATCCCATGACGCTGGCCGAGCGAGTGCGCGAATTGGCACTGCTATGATGATTGGCGGCAGGTCAAGAACGCGGGCACGGGCGGAGATCCCACCCGTGCCAACCGGGCAAGAGTCCGCGGTCCCTCATCCTTTGGGCTGCGGTTGAGTAGCGCCATGTCAGAGTGGCGCGAAGGCCTGGGTGACGCCAAGTTCGAGGCTCTTCATGCGGCCTATGAGGCAAGCTTGCCGGCGAAGCTGCGGCAAATAGAGTCCCTGGCGCGGCAAATGAGAGAGGCGAACGACGACAGCTTGAAAGACGCCGCAGGCGACCTGAGCCGGGCCGCGCACAGGCTCGCGGGGTCCGCGGGAATCTTTGGGTTCCCGGCACTTTGCGAAGCGGCGCGTCGGCTAGAGGATTTCACCACGGAATTACTCCTCCGCGAGGGTCTTCCGCACCGTGGGCAGCTACGGGCCCTTGATGACATTCTCTCCAGAATGCATGAGGCGGCGTCACCGAGGTGACGCGCTCACGGACGCTCGATATCGAAACGAATGGCGCGTTGCCTGAGACGCTGTGAGCGATATCGATCGATCGCCCCATTGAGATCGGTCATATCCATTCGTAGGTAGGGCTGAACTTGATGTAGTTGTAGACACGGCTAGGCCTGGACTTTCGTTCGGGCGCCGGCACGACGGCCTCATAGCCCTCGAACCTCAGTCTGTTGTTGATCCAATCGTCGGTCGTTTCCTTGCGCCATGTCGAAAAGAGGTCGTAGCTGGCAAACCATTTCACCTTGTGCTTGAAGCAGACGAAATAGTGATTGGGCCCGTAATTGTAGTAACCATCGACCTGGTGACAGTAGGGACAAACACCGATCCGAGGGGCGCTATCTGCCCTGACCTTGACACCGGCCTCATGAAACATGGGCTTTCTTCCTCTTGTCGCGAACCGCGATCCCACACACCGATCGTCTTGACCCCGGAGTTTCCCATTCTCGCGTGTCGGGGGAATTCCTCTGATGTTTCATTCTTGTTGCAAGTGATGTCAGCACCGAGCGCGCGGCGGCACGTCGATTGTAACACCCGTTAATACGGCACAAATACCGCTGCCAAACTGCGGAAATCCGTCATCCCTACGATCCTCGCCTCGCTTTCCGGGCTCCGGAGCGGGACGAGACGCGCTCTCGAACACGAGATATCGCCGGCAGACGAGGTATGACGAAATATGGCCCGCCGAGACCCTGAAACCACTAAAAGCCACCGGCTCGTGGCCGATCCGGAGCCTAGGCCCGAGGCCGGGACCTCGGACGTGCCTGGCGCGTTGCCTGACGATGCGACGCTGACGGCGATGTTGGGCTCTGTGCTGGCATGGTCACTCTTCCGATCGGCTGAGCCATCGCCCGAGCCGCCACAAGTTTCGACGGCCGAGTGGGTGGACCACGCTCGACTCGAGGATCAAGAAGAGGGCCTTCCGGAAACGCCGGGCGCCAGCTCCGTGGAGCCGACAGCGCCATTAGTGCTAGGCGGCGGCGCCACGTTCGAGGATGCGCCCCTCGGCTTTGCTTTTGAGCGTCTCTCGATCCAAGGCACGCTGACACGTCAAGAGCTTCGCTCCCCCCTCGATGGTCAGGCCGGAACTCTCCACCGCGACACCGCGACGACACTGCTAACCGTAGCCAACGGCGAGCAAGCCCCCGCGGCCATGAGCGACCGAGTTCTCACGACCATAGCCGACGGATCGACGATCACCATTCCCATTGCCGCGTTGCTCGCCAACGACGGACAGACCGAGATGGCCGGATCAATGACATTTGCTCTCGTCGATGGCTCGACGAGTGGCGGCAATGCCGTGATTGAGGGAAGCGCGGTCGTCTTCACACCGACGTCTGGTTTATTCAGCGCTGGGAGCTTCAGCTATACCCTTTCCGACGGCAAACTGATCTCGGCACCGACCTCCGTCACGCTGTCTGTGGCGAGCCCTGACGAGCTTACCGGCGGGCCCGAGCCCACAATTCTTCTCGGCGACGGCTTGACGCTGAGCATTTCCACGGTCGGGAACGCGAGGCTCGGTGGTGTGAGCTTCGGCGATGATGACCTCGTCACCTACGATCCGGAAAGCGATACCGCGAGCCTTGTCTTTGACGGCGGTTTGTCGTTCTCCAATACGCGAGAAGACATCGATGCCTATCACCCCCTCCCCGATGGTCGTATGGTTCTCTCTACGGTCGGGAACGCGCGGCTCGGCGGCCGGAGCTTTGGCGACGACGATCTGGTCATCTACGACCCGTCGAGCGACACCGTGAGCCTTCTGCTCGATGGCGGGGTATCGTTCTCAAACACACGAGAAGACATCGACGCCGCTCACCTCCTCCCCGATGGGCGCATCATTCTTTCCACGGTCGGCGATGCGACGCTGGGTGGTTTGAGCTTCGGCGATGACGATCTCATTGCCTATGATCCCAGCACCGACACGGCGAGCCTCTTCTTCAACGGCGGCACCGCATTCTCGAACAGCTTTGAAGACATCAACGCGGTCCACTTGCTGCCTGGCGGCCTGGTCGTCCTCTCCACGGTCGGCGACGCCACGCTCGGCGGGCTTAGTTTCGGTGACGACGATCTCATTGCTTACGATCCGGCAAGCGATACCGCGAGCCTTGTCTTCGATGGCGGTTCGTCGTTCTCCAATACCAGAGAGGACATCAACGCGACCAGCTTGCATGGTAGCGAGCTGATCACCGGCTCCACGGGTGATGATTGGCTCGACGGAGGCTCCGGCGGGGATATTCTCGATGCCGGGGATGGTGACGACATCCTACTCTGGGATAGCTCGGATTTCCGGATCGAAGGTGGCGCCGGGCGCGACACCCTCAGGGTCGATGCCGGTGACGTCG
>JBFELD010000137.1:0-6768 GCA_041552375.1 Kiloniellaceae bacterium
AATGCCATATTCGCCGCCGTTGGTTCCAATCAGGATCTTGCCGTTGACCGCGGTCGGGGCCATGGTCTCGCTATAGCCCAGCTCGGGATCGGCGATCAGCTGCTCCCAGACGAGCTTGCCGGTCTTGGCATCCAGCGCCACCAGCTTGGCATCGAGCGTCCCCAGATAGACCATGTCGCCGTATACCGCGACGCCGCGGTTGTTCGGGCCGCAGCAGAAGGTCGTGATCGGCCCCATGTTGTGCTTGTAGTGCCAGATCTGCTGCCCGGTTTTCGCGTTTAAGGCGTAGACGTGGTTGAAGGCCGTGGTCACGTACATGATCCCGTTGACGACGATGGGACTGGTTTCCATCGTCTCGACCACCTCGGTCTGGAAGATCCAGGCCGGCCGCAGCTTGCCAACGTTCAAGACGTTGATCTGACGCGACGGATGGAAGCGGGTCTGCTCGTAGTTGGCATTGGTGTGCAGGAAGTTGTTTCCGTCGCCGGCCGCCCGGTTCAGCATGTCTTGCGTTACCGTGAGCATGTCGCCGTAGACCGTGCCGGTATCGGTCTCCTGGGCCTGGGCGCTCATCGACATCCCGGCCAAAAGCGCCGCGCCGCCAAGCGCAGCCATGACAAAACGGTGAACGGACAAGTGTTTTTTCATTGTTAGCCTCCCCTAAACGTCGGCCTTCTTGCTGCCTCGGTTGGCGAGACAGGCGCGCATATGATTTCTTTGGCCGCGTGTTCCTCTAGCCTAGCGCTAAACATCTAAAAGTTTCAATTTCATATTGATAATCACTCTCAATTGTGAACTCCGTTGATGACCTTTGGGCCCTTTGGGCGGCGCAAGACGATCAACGAGTTTGTCATCAACGTGAAATCGGCTATCAAGGTCTTATGACGGATTTGGGTCCTATCAAGGTTTCCGGACTGAGCTATAGCTACGGGCGCAAGGTCGCGCTCGAGGACGTTTCGATTGCTGTGAGACCGGGCAGGTTCACGGCGCTACTGGGGGCCAATGGCGCTGGCAAGACGACCTTGGTGTCGCTGCTCTGCGGCCTGCTCGCATCACAGCGCGGCACGATCGAAATCCTGGGCTTCGACGCGGCCCGCAACCTGCGCGCCGCTTTGCGCGAGACTGGGGTCGTCTTCCAGCAACAAACGCTCGACCTGGACCTGACGGTTCAGCAGAACATGACTTATTTCGCGGCGCTTCGAGGCTTGAGCGGAGGGCGGGCGACAGAGCGGATCCAGGCTTGCGTGAGCCGTATGGGTCTTGACGGGCGGGAAGGGGAGAAGGTGCGCCGTTTGAATGGCGGCCATCGCCGCCGGCTCGAAATCGCCCGGGCCCTATTGCATCAGCCGTCGTTCCTGATCCTCGACGAACCGACCGTCGGCCTCGATGTGGAGGCGCGGGCAGCGCTGGTCGATCATGTCCATGCGCTCTGCCGGCAGGAGGGTGTGGCCCTGCTTTGGGCCACACATTTGGTGGACGAAGTCTGGCTGGATGACGATCTGATCGTGCTCGACGCGGGCAGGGTTCGGGCGGCCGGACCGGTGTCAGAGGTTCTTGCAGCGCAGGGATGCCCGGACGTCCTGTCGGCCTTCCGCAAGATCGCCGGCATGTCCGGCACGAACGCGTCTGTTGAGGCCGAGGCATGACGGCACGCGCGACACCCTACCTCGTTTGTTTGTTGGGCATTTTGTGGCGCGAAGCACTGCGCTTCGTATATCAGCGCGGGCGCTTCATCGCGGCGCTTGTCCGGCCTCTCGTCTGGCTTTTCATCTTCGCCATCGGCTTTCGTTCCATCCTTGGCGTGTCGATCGTGCCGCCCTACGAGACCTACATCACCTACGAGACCTACATCATCCCGGGGCTGGTGGCGATGATCCAGCTCTTCAATGGCATGCAGAGCTCCTTGACCCTGGTCTACGACCGGGAGATGGGCAGCATGCGTGTCTTGCTGACGAGCCCCATGCCGCGCTGGTTCCTTCTCCTGTGCAAGCTCATGGCCGGGACTTTCGTGTCGTTGATCCAGGTTTATCTATTCTTGGTGATCGCCGAGCTGACGATCATCGATCTGCCACTCGCCGGCTTGGTGCTCCTGTTCCCGGTACTGGTTGTCACTGGCCTCATGCTGGGTGCGCTCGGCATGCTCTTGTCCTCGACCATTCGCCAGCTCGAGAATTTCGCCGGCATCATGAACTTCGTGATCTTTCCGATGTTCTTCCTGTCCTCAGCTCTCTATCCCTTGTGGAAGGTGCGGGAGTCCAGCAACCTCCTCTATTGGATCTGCGTGGCCAACCCCTTCTCCCATGCGGTGGAGAGCATCCGCTTTACGCTATACCTGAAACCCGATCCCATCGCGCTGGCGGTGGTCTGCGGGTCCCTCGTTTTGTTCTTTGCCCTGGCCGTACTCGGATACGACCCGAAGAAGGGCTTGGTCCGCCGCCGCGTTGCGGACTAATGCCCTGAACAAGGGACCGATTGCCCAGCACGGTCGGGTTGGTTAGAACTCATTCCAACAACCAAGAAGAACGGACTAGGGAGGGTTTTCCGTGCGCGCTCACTCGCTGATATCGCTCGTCGGCGCGATCCTCGTGTGCGCAGCGCTGTCGCCCTTGGCGTTGGCGAAGGAAACGGGGCTCGTCTTCATCAGCAACGAAAAGAGCAACACCATCACGGTCCTGGATGGTCAGGACCAGGTGATCAAGACGCTGGAGACCTGCGCGCGCCCCCGTGGGATGCACTTCAGCGCCGACCGCACGGAGTTCTTCGTCGGTTGCGCGGATGATTCAGTGGTCGCGATTTACGACGTCGCGACCCAAAAGCTCTTGCGCCGCATTCGCCAAGTGGAAGAGCCGGAGACCTTCGACTTACATACCAACGGCCGACACTTGTACATCTCTAACGAGGAGGATGCCACGGCAACGGTGTTCGACGTCCAAACCGGTGAGTTCATCGCCGAGTTCGAGACCGGCGAGGAGCCGGAAGGCGTTCAGGTGACGGCCGATGGCGGCCTCGTGTTCGTGGCCTCGGAGGCAGCCAACCTGGTCCATGTTATCGACGTCGAAGCGCAGGAGGTCATCAAAGACATTCTGGTCGACACCCGCCCACGGCGCTTCGCCTTGACGCCCGACGGAAAGGAGCTTTGGGTCTCGGCCGAACTGGCCGGGATCGTCGACATCATCGATGTGGAGGCCTTGGAGATTATCGACGACATCGCCTTCCTGCCGACCGGCTTCCGCAAGGAGCAGGTCACGCCGGTCGATGTTCTGATCACCAAGGACGGAACGCGCGCTTACGTCGCCTTGGGGCGCGCCAACCATGTCGCCGTCGTCGACGTGAAGAGGCGGGAGATCTTGGATTACATTCTCGTCGGCCGACGCGCTTGGGGTCTGGCGCTGACCCATGATGAGAGCAAGCTCTATGTCGCCAATGGTTTGTCGGACGATATATCGATCATCGACACGGCCAGCCGCAAGGTCATCACGTCGATCCCCGTCGGCATGGTGCCCTACGGGATCCTGATCGATGATCACTAAGGCAGTCACGGCTTTTCTCGTTGCCTGGCTGACGCTTTCCGGTGTCACGGTGGCGGCCGCTGCGATGAAGGAAACGGTCGCCTTCGCCTACCTTCAGCGCGAAAACGACCCGGCCTACGCGCAGCACCGCGCCTATACCGGGCTCGTCCTGCGCGACCGCATGCCGCCCCTGGACGGCGCCAAGACGGCCTTGCGGGAAAGCCGCGTGATCGGCCGGTCGATCGGCATCAAGTTCGAGCTGCGTGAAGCAATGCTCGGCGAGGGCGAGGATGTGGTCGACGCGCTGGCGGCCCTGATCGGCGAGGGGATCCGGTTTTTCCTGCTCGATCTGCCATTGCAGGACGTGGCGCGGGCCGCCGGGGCGCTTGCTGACCGGGATGTGATCCTCTTCAACATCCGTCATGGCGCGGGTGAACTGCGCGGCCGGGACTGCTCGCCGGTCTTGTTCCATACCGCGGCTAGTGACGCCATGTTGATGGATGGCTTGGCCCAATTTCTGTTCAAGCGGAACTGGACCGATGTCCTGGTACTCGAGGGCGAGGAGGGATCGGATCTCGTTTTGAGCGCCGCCTTCCAAGCCTCGGCCAGGAAATTCCGGCTGAATGTGGTCGAAGTCCGCCCATTCGTGCTCAGCAACGATCCGCGGGTGCGCGACCAGAACAACGTCACACTCCTTACCGGCGATGCCGATTACGACGTCGTTTTCCTGGCCGATACCTTGGGCGAGTTCGGCCGCTATGTCGCTTACCAAACCTACCGTCCGCGGCCGATCGTCGGATCGGAAGGTCTGATCGCCAGCGCCTGGCATTGGACTTGGGAGCGTCACGGCGCCCCACAGCTCAACCAGCGATTCGACCGCATCGCCGACCGGCGCATGACCGATGCCGACTATGCGGCCTGGGCAGCGGTCAAGTCCGTGGTGGAGGCGATGGTCCGCAGCGAGAGCCGTGAGGCCGGGACAGTCCGAGATTACCTGACGAGCGAGGCCTTTACACTCGACACCTACAAGGGTGCGCCCGGCAATTTCAGGTCCTGGAACAACCAGTTACGGCACGCCGTGTTGCTTCACACCCACAACGCCGTCATCGCCCGCGCGCCGCTCGACGAGTTCCTGCACCAGACCAATACCATGGATACTCTGGGTCAGGATGAGCCGGAAACCGGGTGCGGGTTCGAGTGATCGGATAGAGACCCGTCACTTGACGATGAAGGTGCCGACCATGCCTTCGGCGCGCATGTTCTCGATAAAGAACTCATAGGTGCCGGGGCGGATCGGGACAAAGTAGATGTCGATTTCCCCCTCGTCGTCGAACTCGACCGCGTAGAGGCCGCCCATCGGTTTGACCTCCTTGTCCTCGATCGAAACCTGTTCGATCCAGACGTTGCGCATCAACTCGGGTGCCAGGAGCTTGTATTCATCCCGTCCATCGCTTTCAATTCGCCAGCGATAGAACTTCCCCGTCTCGATTTCGTAACTTGTGACCGAAAAGCCTTCGGCCGCGTTGATCTCCAGCTCTTTCAAACGCTCGGCCCGGGTCGCCAGATTGCCCTCGGCCCAGGCCGGACCGGCGAAGAGGAAAACGATCGTCAAGAGGACTGCTTTGCCCATGGTGGTCCCATCCTCGGCTTGCATTGGTTCGAGCCAACGATCCTAAAACATTCATCCAAATTCGGGCTAGGCGCTTTACCATGCGGGGGGCATATTTCGAGGAGCTGATGTGGAGGGTCGCATGATCAGGGCCTTGTTGTTCGATGTCTTCGGCACTGTCGTGGACTGGCGCAGCGGTGTGGCACGGGAGGTCGAAGCATTCTTCGGCGCCCGAGGTATCGGTCTCGATGTTACGGCCTTTGCGGATGCCTGGCGGGCCAAATACCAGCCGGCCATGGAGAGGGTGCGAAGCGCCGGCCGAAGTTACGTCCGGTTGGAGGTACTGCATCTGGAGAACCTGGACGAGACCCTGGCCGATTTCGGTTTGAGCACGTCGGTTGAGGGTGCGCAGCGGGCCGAATTGAACCGGGCGTGGGAGAAGCTGCCGCCCTGGCCCGACAGTGTCGCCGGCCTGACCTCGCTCAAGTCCCGATACGCCATTGCGGCCTGCTCCAACGGATCAATCGCGCTCATGACTTGGCTGGCGAAGCACGGTGGCCTGCCCTGGGACACAATACTCGGGGCGGATATCGCCCGGGCCTACAAACCGCAGCCGGAGGTTTATCTCGCCTCGGTTTCCGCCTTGGGGCTGGCGCCGGAGGAGGTCGTCATGGTTGCGGCCCATAACGATGATCTGGCCGCGGCCCGTGCCACGGGTCTGGGGACAGCGTTCGTCGCGCGCCCGGTGGAGCATGGACCGCATCAGACCACCGATCTCGAACCCACCTCGCAGTGGGATGTCATCGCAACGGATTTCAACGATTTGGCGCGCAAGTTGGAGTCCTGAACCCCGCCCGGAAGGGCCGGATCTTATCGGACGCTGGCTATTCCGCCGCCTGGGGCACGCAAACCTTGGCTTTCTTGCGCACCCGATCCGCCAGCCCTTTGGCGGTCTCGTTGATGGTGAATATCTTCAGTTGATCCAGGTCTTGGTTGCTCGCCGGCCTGAGCGATAGATCCGAATAGCGGGTCTTGGAGATATCCTTTTCCACGCGTTTGAGGCGTCGGGTGTAGGTATGATTGAGATGAATAACGCGCGCCAGCTTACCAAGTGTTTCTCCGATATAGGACAAATAGAACCGAACCGGACTTTCGATCGGCAGGCCCGATCGACGATCGGTGCGGTGCTTGAGCCGCAGGAAACCACCTTGCAGGGGATGAACCCCCTCGATCGCTTGCGAGCCGTAGAAACTGAGCATCAGGTTCTTGATCTTTCGCGGCTTCATGCCCGACGCGGCGGCGCGGCGCATCACGGTCTCGACGTGATCGGGCGTGTAAAACACATCCCAGGCCCGGCGATAGAGATCGCCCCACTCCTCTGCGGACATGAGCGGATGGCCGGTGGTAACATGTTCGGTGTCGTAGTTGTTCATGTCCGGGTCCATCGGCACCCCTTTGGCGGCAAGCACTTTGTGATCTTCCGAGCCGGGCAGGGGGGTCAAGCAAAAGAACTCCACCAAGTCGACCGGCAACTCGCGCTTCATGATCTCGATATCGCGCAGGACGCGTTGCGGGGTGTCGTTGGGAAAGCCGATGATATAGCCACAGTACGTGATCGCGCCGATGCCCTTCCAGGCCTGAAGCATGGCG
>JBFELD010000138.1:0-6743 GCA_041552375.1 Kiloniellaceae bacterium
ATGGAGCGGGCGTTGATGTCCCGCTGGCCGGCCCAGCAGGCGACCCCGGCGTGCCAGGCGCGCAGGTCCTCGGGCACCAGCCGGAAGACGCGCCCGTCCTCCTCGATCATGTAATGGGCGCTGACCTTGGCGGCCGGGTCGCAGAGACGCTGCAGCGCCTCCTCGCCCGTTTTCATGCCGGTGTAGTGAAGCAGCAGCATGTCAATCGCCTGACAGCCGCGCGTGTCGTGGTTCGGCGAGGGGTTGTCGATGAGGCGGAGTGTCGAGGTGATCATGGATGGGGCCGTCGATGGCGGGCTGCCGCTCAGGCGATTTTCCGCAGGCGGCGGATCTCGTCATAGGCGGCGTTGATGCGGGCGAGCTTTTCGTTGGCCAACTCCACGAACTCCGGCGGCATGCCCTGAGCGACCAAGCGATCCGGATGGTTCTCCTTGACCAGACGGCGGTGCGCGGCCTTGACCTCCTCGTTGCTTGCCGTGCGATCGACCCCGATCACGTTGAAGGGGTCGCTCTCCGCCGCCGGCAGATTGGCGGCGCGGATGCGGTCCCACTCCGCCTCGTTGAATCCGAAGATGCCGGCGATCGTCCCCAGATAGGCCAGCTCGTCATCGGTGACCTTGCCGTCGGCCCGCGCGATGTGAAACAGGCCGTCGAGCAACTCCTCCAGCACCGCGGGATTGTCGTGGAACAACTCGGCGATCTGTCGTGCGTAGGCTTCGAAGCCGGCAACGTCACGGCGTGCCTGATCGAACACCCGGCCGATGTTCTTCATATCCGCGGGGGGAATGCGGAAGACTTGCTTGAAGGCGTCGATTTCGTCGCGAGTGACTTGCCCGTCGGCCTTCGCCATCTTGGCGCCGAGGGCGATGACCGCGTTGGTGAACGCGATCTGCTTGCGCCCGCTCTGCGTCTGGTCGCCGGCGCCACGCAACCGGTCCACCGCATGGCCGGCGACCGCGCCGATCAGGGCGCCC
This sequence comes from Kiloniellaceae bacterium, assembly GCA_041552375.1. Lineage (GTDB taxonomy): Bacteria > Pseudomonadota > Alphaproteobacteria > Kiloniellales > Kiloniellaceae > JAJFGK01. The sequence continues at coordinate 975 of JBFELD010000138.1, forward strand.
AAGGGGCCGCCCAGCGCGAAGCCGCCGACGCCTCCCAGGACTTTTCCCCAGATGCTCATGCAGGTACCAAACCTCGCTTTGCCGCCCTACGACTCTGCGACAGCCTCCGACAAGGCGCAAGCGCACAAGCGCCGGGAGAGATCGATGCTAAGGCCGATCGGAGTGGCCCAGGGACTTACCCGGAGCGATGACGTCTCGCAGCCGCTGCTTCAACTCTTTGGCTTCGGGAAAGCGCCCCTCGGTCTTGCGGTTCCAGAGGATGCCCTCACCCAGGCGGACCTCGAAGACGCCGTCCTTGCCGGGCCGCAGGGCCACCTCGCCCAACTCCGCCTCGAATGTGGTGAGAAGCTCTTGCGCCAGCCAGGCGGCCCGCAACAGGAAGCGGCATCCGGTGCAGTACTCGATCTCGACCCTCGGTGCGCCGGTCATGGCGATGTTGGCGGGGAGGCGGGAGGGGTGGCCGCGTTTCCCGGCTGCGGCATCGCGGTAAACCTTCCCAGACCCGGGAGTTTGATCGCCAGGTCGAGCGGATCGAGGCCCAGCGTCAACCCCAGTATATTGATCTCGATCCCCTCTTCGCGCGACAGAAGGAGCCCGGTCAGGCCGAAGAGCGAGACTTGCCAACCGGTCCCGCTCGGGCTCGCCGCCACCAGGCTGTCGCCCAGAAAGTCTTTGCCGATTGCCGTCGGTGGAAGGTCCAAGCGCAGCTCGGGGAGGCGCCGGGCGATCCAGGCGGTGAAGGTGTTGGAGTTGGGGCCGGGCCAGGTTCGATAGGTGTCCTTATAGGGATATTGAGAAATGGCCGCTTCCAGCCGGTCGATCAGGGCCTCGACCTCGGCGCCGCGCAGCTCGGTGATGACCTCGGGCTCGGCATCGTACCAGCGGCGGTCCGGCGGTCCGGCGCGGCTGATCAGCGCCTCGCGGCCGTGCATGACGTTCCAGCCGATCACCTCATATGTGGTGAAGCGCGGGGCGTCGGCACGCTTGGCGGCGATCCAGGTGTGGACGGCAAAGGCGCCGCGCCAGGCAAAGGCACGGGCCGCGTAGACCTGTATGATGGGTTCGCGCGCCGTCTTCGGATTGGGCGCGATTCCCATGGGAGCGTGGCTGGCGGTGCGCCAGTCGCGGTCAAGCGGCGCCAGCCCGGCAAGAAAGGCGACCAAAGGCCCGGCGAGCAGGAGCAGTAGAGCGGCGGCCAGCGTGTGACCAGCTTTGAGAATCAGTTCCATTGGCACGTCATGCTGGCGGACGAAGGTGAAATGCGAGATAAGATCCTAGTACTTTTTGGGCGCTCCCGAAACACCGGCTTGACCTCGATCAACGGCATGTGACGAGCAGGGGAGTAGCCTGCGGTCGAACCCGTCTCACGGCCCGCATCTCACGGCTCGCATGAGGAGAGAATTTCGGCATGAAGCGCATCCTGGTTCCCACCGACGGCTCACAACACGCCAAGGCGGCGCTTAAGGTCGCCTGCGACCTGGCGCACGCGAACGAGGCACAGCTCTTATTGCTTCACGTGCTGTTGCGCAAGAAGGAGGTTGAGGAGATCCTCGCCATGCCGGAATCCGCGACCCTCGACGCGGCGATCGACGAGGAGTTGCGCGCCGCCCTGAGACAGTCGCCTCATCCGCACCCTGCCGCCGAGGTCATGGCCGACCCCGATGCGCCGGACCACCCTGCGCCGGTGGAGGCGCTCAGGGCTCTTGGTGAGGTCATTCTGAACGCCGCCGTCGCGGAATGCGCCACGCACGGTATCGACGCCGAACGCCTGAAATCAGGCGACGGAGACCCGTCCGATGCCATCCTTGCCGCGGTGCGTGACGTCAAAGCCGATACTGTCGTCATGGGCTCGCGCGGCCTGGGAGAGTTGGAGGCCTTCACCTTCGGCAGTGTCTCCCATAAAGTCGCCCGTGATGCCGCAGCCTCGGTCATCAGCGTCCATGCGGGACCAGGTTCGTAAGCGGCGCAAGCACTCTCCCTACCGTCTAGCGCGTCTCCCGGCCCATACTCTCTTGTCGCGCACTCTCGTGTCTCGGGGCATTTCGACGTTCTTTTTTAAAAACAAAACGTTGACATTTTATCGATAAATCGATCTTATCTCGTCCGTTGATCGGCAGTCTCGGGGAGGATGCGTCATGGCCAGCGTCGTGGACGGGAGTGGCACCGCCAGCGAGCGGGGATGGAACATTTGGATCGACCGTGGTGGCACCTTCACCGACTTGGTGGCGCGCCGGCCGGACGGCGACATCGTCACGCACAAGCTTTTGTCCGAAAATCCCGAGCAGTACCGCGATGCCGCCCTACAAGGGATCCGTGACCTCCTCGACATCGCCGCGGGTGCGCCGATCCCCTCGGAGCGGATCGAGGCGGTCAAGATGGGCACCACGGTGGCCACCAACGCCTTGCTCGAGCGCAAGGGTGACCGCACGGCCCTGGTCGTCACCAAGGGCTTTCGCGACCAGCTGCGTATCGCCTACCAGAACCGGCCGCGGATCTTCGCCCGTCACATCGTCCTGCCGGAGTTGCTCTATGAGCGGGTGATCGAGGCCGAAGAACGCGTAACGGCGGAGGGTGAGGTATTGTCGGCCCTCGACGAGGCGGCGCTGACCTCCGCTCTGGAGGACGCTTATGCGGCCGGCATCCGCTCGACCGCCATCGTCTTCATGCACGGCTATCGCTTTCCGGCGCACGAGCGCGCGGCTGGCCGCCTGGCCCGGGAGGTCGGCTTCACCCAGGTCTCGGTCAGCCACGAGGTCAGCCCCTTGATGAAGTTCGTCAGCCGCGGCGATACGACCGTGGTCGACGCCTATCTCTCGCCGATCCTGCGGCGCTACGTCGACCAGGTGGCGGGCGAGTTGGGTGGCGCTCGCCTCATGTTCATGCAGTCGAACGGCGGCCTTACCGACGCCGAGCTGTTTCAGGGCAAGGACTCGATCCTCTCCGGGCCGGCCGGCGGTATCGTCGGGGCCGTGCGCACCGCGGCCATGGGCGGGACCGAGCGGATCATCACCTTCGACATGGGCGGAACCTCGACCGACGTGGCCCACTACGACGGCGAATACGAGCGCGCGTTCGAGACCCAGGTCGCCGGGGTGCGGATGCGCGCGCCGATGATGCAGATCCATACCGTGGCGGCCGGCGGTGGCTCGATCCTGCATTTCGATGGCGCGCGCTATCGGGTGGGGCCGGACTCCGCCGGTGCGAACCCGGGTCCGGCTTGCTACCGCCGAGGCGGACCGCTAACGGTGACCGACTGCAACGTGATGCTGGGGCGCATCCAGCCCGACTTCTTCCCCAAAGTTTTCGGTCCTGAGGCGAACCAACCGCTGGATGCCGAGGTGGTGGGCTCCCTGTTCCAGGCGCTGAGCGAAAAGATCCGTGCGGCCACCGGCGACGACCGGTCTTGCGAGGAGGTCGCGGCCGGCTTTCGCCAGATCGCAATCGAGAACATGGCCAACGCGATCAAGAAGATCTCCACCCAGCGTGGCTATGACGTCACCGAGTACACGCTTCAGTGCTTTGGCGGCGCCGGCGGGCAGCACGCCTGCGACATCGCCGATACTTTGGGCATGACCCGAATTTTCCTTCACCCCTATGCGGGTGTGCTCTCGGCCTACGGTATGGGCCTTGCGGATCTGCGGGCTCTGCGCGAGCAGGCGATCGAAAAGCGCTTGGACGAGGATGTCATGCCCGAGCTGAGCGAGACCCTCGCCCGGCTTGAGGAGGAGGCCAGGGGCGAACTGGACGCCCAGCAGATCGAGGAGGACATGACGACGATCCTGCGTCGTGTGCATCTTCGCTACGAGGGAACCGACTCGGCCTTGATCATCGACTTCGGCACGACCAGCGAGCTATCGCAGCGCTTCGCCGAGGCGCATCGACAGCGCTACGGCTTCGTGATGCCGGACAAGGCTCTGGTGGTAGAGGCGGTCTCGCTGGAGGCCGTCGGCCAGATGGAGCGGATCGAGGACCCTTGGTTGGAGGCCGGGACGCGCGCGACAGCCTTCGTACCACTCGCGAGCGTACGCATGTACGCTTCCGGCCGATGGCATGATACCCCCGCTTACGCGCGCGACGATCTGCAGCCGGGCGATCTCATCGACGGTCCGGCAATCATCATCGAACCGACCTCGACCACGGTGCTCGATCCCGGATGGCAGGCCCGGCTCAGTGAGCGCGATCACCTGATCTTACAGCGGGTCGTACCCTTGGAGCGCGAGGTGGCGGTCGGCACTCAGGTCGATCCGGTGATGCTCGAGGTCTTCAACAACCTCTTCATGTCGATCGCCGAACAGATGGGCTCGACGCTCGAGAACACCGCCTATTCGGTCAACATCAAGGAGCGGCTGGACTTCTCGTGTGCCCTCTTCGATCCGCGCGGCAATCTGGTCGCCAACGCCCCGCATATGCCGGTGCATTTGGGCTCGATGAGCGAGTCGATCCGCACCATAATCCGCGAGCGTCGGGAGGCCATGTCGCCGGGCGACGTCTATATGTTGAATGTGCCCTATAACGGCGGCACGCACCTGCCCGACATCACGGTGATTACCCCGGTCTTCAATGCCGCGGGGCGGGAGATCCTCTTCTTCGTCGCCAGCCGCGGTCACCACGCGGATGTTGGCGGCACGACACCCGGGTCGATGCCGCCCGACTCGACGACAGTCGAGGAGGAGGGCGTTCTCATCGACAATTTCCTGTTGGTCGAGGGCGGGGCCTTTCGCGAGGCCGAGACGGGCGCGCTCTTCGCCTCGGGCGCCTATCCGGCGCGAAACGTGGTCCAGAACATCGCCGACCTGAAGGCGCAGATCGCCGCCAACAAGAAAGGCGTACAGGAGCTGCGGCGGATGATCGAGCACTTCGGCCTCGACGTCGTGCATGCTTACATGGAACACGTACAGGACAATGCGGAAGAGCAGGTACGCCGCGTTCTGGAAGTCCTGAAGGACGGGGCTTTCACCTATGCGCTCGATCCGCGCGCCGGCGCGCCGGCGGGCGAGGTCTCGGTGGAGATCTCGATCGACCGGGCAAACCGTTCGGCGCGCATCGACTTTTCCAAGACCTCGGCCCAGCTCGCGAGCAACTTCAATGCGCCCTCGGCGGTCTGCCGGGCGGCGGTCCTCTATGTCTTCCGGACGCTGGTGGCCGATGAGATTCCGATGAACGAGGGCTGCTTGAAGCCACTCGAGGTGGTGATCCCCGAGGGCTCCATGCTGAACCCGCGCTATCCCGCGGCGGTGGTCGCCGGCAACGTCGAGACCAGCCAGATCATCACCGATACCCTCTATGGCGCCTTGGGCGTCATGGCCGGTGCCCAGGGGACGATGAACAATCTCACTTTCGGCAATGCGCGCTACCAATATTACGAGACCATCGCCGGCGGTTCGGGCGCCGGGCCCGACTTCGATGGGACCAATGCCGTGCACACGCACATGACCAATTCGCGATTGACCGATCCCGAGGTGTTGGAGTGGCGCTTTCCCGTGCTCTTGGAATCCTTCGAGATACGGCGTGGCTCGGGCGGCGTCGGCCGCCAACGCGGCGGAGACGGTGCCTGCCGTCGCCTGCGCTTCCTCGAGCCCATGACGGCGGCGATTCTCTCATCCCATCGGATTATCCGCCCCTTCGGTCTTGAGGGCGGCGGTCCGGGTGTTTCCGGTCACAACTGGGTCGAACGCGCCAACGGCGATATCACGGAGCTGACCGGCACCGACTCCACCGAAATGGCGCCGGGCGACGTCTTCATCGTCGAGACCCCTGGCGGGGGGGGGG
>JBFELD010000139.1:0-6735 GCA_041552375.1 Kiloniellaceae bacterium
CGGCAGTACGGGAGAACCAGATCGCGCGCCTGCGCCAGGTCCGCGAGAGCCGCGACGAGACGGCCTGCGCGGCGGCCTTGGAGGCGCTCAGCGAAGCCGCGGCCTCGGGCGGGGGCAACCTCTTCGATCTCGCCATCCAGGCGACCCGTAAGCGCGCCAGCGTGGGCGAGATATCGGACGCGTTGGAGAAGGTCTATAGCCGCCACCGGGCGGTGATCCGCTCGCTGTCCGGGGTCTACGGCGCCTCCTACGCCGGCGACGAAGGTTTCCAGCGCATTCGCCAGGAGGTCGAGGCCTTCGCCGCCCAGGAGGGACGGCGCCCGCGTATGCTGGTGGTCAAGCTCGGCCAGGACGGACACGATCGGGGCGCCAAGATCATCGCCACCGCCTTCGCCGACATCGGCTTCGACATCGACATCGGGCCTTTGTTTCAGGTGCCGGAGGAAGCCGCCCGCCAGGCGATCGAGAACGACGTCCACGTGGTCGGCGTCTCCAGCCAGGCGGCCGGGCACAAGACCCTGGTGCCGCAGTTGGTCGAGGCGCTGCGCGCCGAAGGAGCGGACGATATCGTGGTTATCTGCGGCGGCGTCATCCCGCCTCAGGACTACGATATGCTGAGGCGGGCCGGCGTCGCGGCCATCTATGGCCCCGGCACCAACATCCCGGCGGCCGCGCACGAGATCCTGGGCCTCCTGAGTGGCCGGCGCGCCGCAGCCGAGTAGGCGTGCGTTACGCCGGTTCGCGGCTCTATACGCGCCCCTGAATTTTTGACAGATCGGGAATTTTTGACAGACTGGCCGCCATGCGCCCCACGACCATTCCGGAAGGCCGCAAGCTCGGCCGTGAGCACTGGGCCACCTTCGCCCGTATGCTGCCCTATCTCTGGCCGCGTGGCCGCGGGGACCTGAAGACGCGGGTCGTCATCGCGCTGGTGTTGCTGGTCGTGGCCAAGCTCGCCAACGTCTACGTTCCCTATTTCCTGCGCGAAGCGGTGGATGCGCTGAACGTCGAAAACGCGGCGCTGCTCGTGGTGCCGCTGGCGCTGCTTGTGGCCTACGGCGCCGGGCGGATCCTGGCGGTCGGTTTCGGTGAGCTGCGCGACGCCGTTTTTGCCCGCGTCGCCCAGCACGCGATCCGCGAGGTGGCGCTCTCGGCCTTTCGCCATCTCTTGGCGCTGTCGCTGCGCTTTCATCTGGACCGGCAGACCGGGGGGCTCAACCGGGCGCTCGACCGCGGCGCCAAGTCGATCGAGTTCCTGTTGTTCTTCGTTATGTTCAACGTCCTGCCGACGATCTTCGAGATCGGCCTGGTCTGCGGGATTCTCTGGTGGTTCTTCGACTGGCGCTTCGCCGCGGTCCCGGCGCTGACCATTGGTGCCTTCATCTGGTTCACCTTCAAGGTCACCGAGCTCAGGATCCGCTACCGGCGCGAGATGAACGAGGCCGACAACGAGGCCAGCACCAAGGGCGTCGACGCCCTCCTCAACTATGAGACCGTGAAGTACTTCGGTAACGACGCCCATGAGGGCCGGCGCTATGACGTGGCGCTGCGGCAATATCAGCACGCGGCCGAACGCAGCAAGGTCAGCCTCTCGCTGCTCAACGCCGGCCAGGCGCTGATCGTCTCGCTGGGGGTCACGGCGCTCATGATCTTCGCCGGCTTCGGCGTCGTCGGCGGGACTATGTCGGTGGGCGATTTCGTGATGGTCAACGCCTACCTCATTCAGGTCGCCATGCCGCTCAACCTGCTGGGCACGGTCTACCGAGAGATCAAGCAGTCGCTGATCGACCTCGAGGCGTTGTTCGCGCTTCTCGGCCAGCCACCGGAGGTGCGCGATCCGCCCGATGGGCGCTTGCTGCCGGACGGGCCCGGGGAGGTGGCCTTCGAGGAGGTCGACTTCGGATATGATCCGCGGCGGCCGATCTTGAAAGGCGTCTCCTTTTCTCTGTCGCCCGGCCGGACACTGGCGATCGTCGGGCCCAGTGGAGCGGGCAAGTCGACCATCGCCCGCTTGCTGTTTCGCTTCTACGACGTCACCGGCGGGCGGATTCTGGTCGACGGCGCCGATCTGCGCGAGGTCACGCAAGACAGCCTGCGCGCCGCCGTCGGCGTCGTGCCCCAGGACACGGTGCTTTTCAACGATACGATCTATTACAACATCGCCTATGGCCGCCCCGAGGCGACCCGCGAAGAGGTCGAGGAAGCGGCCCGCCTGGCACGCATTCACGATTTCGTCGAGGACCTGCCCGACGGCTATGGCAGTATCGTCGGCGAGCGGGGCCTGAAACTCTCGGGCGGCGAGAAACAGCGCGTCGCGATCGCCCGCACCATGTTGAAGCGCCCGCGCATCTTGCTGTTCGACGAGGCGACGTCTTCCCTCGACACGCGCACCGAGCAGGAGATCCAGAAAAGTCTCGATGAGGTCTCGCGCGGCCGCACGGCGTTGGTCATTGCCCATCGCCTCTCGACGGTGGTCGGTGCCGACGAGATCTTGGTCATGGAGGAAGGCCGCGTGGTCGAGCGCGGCGATCACGAGAGCCTGCTACGAGCGGGCGGTGTCTATGCGGCCATGTGGGCGCGTCAGCAGCGCGCCGGCCGGCACGAGAATGGCGACCGCCCGGAGGCCGCGGAATGAGCGCGACCTTCAGCCCGCACATGACCCATCTGGCGCTACATGTGCGCGACCTCGAGGCGACGGTTGATTTCTACCGCGACTTCTGCGGCATGGTGCCGGTGCACGAACGCGAGGACGGCGGCACGCGCGTTGTCTGGCTGGCCGAGCCGGGGCGAGAGAGCGCGTTCATCCTGGTGCTGATGCCGGGCGGGCCGGGGCGCGATCAGGACGAGGGCGACTACAGCCACCTCGGTTTCGCCCTGGAGAGCCGGGCGGCGGTGGACGCCGTGGCGCAGAGGGCCGAGGCTGCCGGCTGCCTGGTCTGGCCGCCGCGCGAGGACCCCTATCCGGTCGGCTACTACTGCGGCCTTACGGATCCTGACGGCAACCGGGTCGAGTTCAGCTATGGCCAGCCGTTGGGCCCCGGCGCCGAGGAGGCCTTGCGACACCACGGCGAGCCCGAAGGGGTGCCCGAATGACCCTGAAACCCAAAGATATTCGATCCGGCGACCGGCGCGCCTTGGCGCGCGCCATCACCCTTGCCGAGTCGCGCCGGCGCGACCATCGTCTAGAGGCGGAAAAGCTGCTGGAGGCCTTGTTGCCCGAGACCGGCGGCGCGGTCCGGTTGGGGATCTCCGGCGTGACGGGTGTCGGCAAGTCGACCTTCATCGAGACCTTTGGCCTGCAGCTCATCGAGAAGGGCAAGAAGGTGGCCGTGCTGGCCGTCGACCCAACCTCGCCCGTGAGCGGCGGCTCGATCCTGGGCGACAAGACGCGCATGGAGACCCTGTCGCGCTCGCCCCAGGCCTTCATTCGCCCCTCGCCGACCGGCGGCACGCTGGGCGGGGTGGCGCGGCGCACGCGCGAGGTGCTTTTGCTGTGCGAAGCGGCGGGCTTCGACGTGATCATCGTCGAGACGGTGGGGGTCGGCCAGTCGGAAACGGCGGTCAAGGACCTGGTCGATCTCTTCTTGCTGTTGCTGTTGCCCGGTGGTGGCGACGAGCTGCAGGGCCTGAAGAAGGGCATCGTCGAGATTGCCGACATCATCTGCATCAACAAGGCCGATGGCGAGCTGGAGGCGGCGGCGCGCCGGGCGGCGGCCGAGTATCGCGGCGCCTTGGGCCTGCTGCGGCCCGCCCACCGCGACTGGTCGCCGCCGGTGCTGATGGCCTCGGCCTTGGAAGGCCGCGGGATCGAGGAGGTCTGGGGCGAGATCGAGCGTTTCTTCACGGTGATGGAGCCCTCCGGCGAGATCGCGCGCCGCCGCGCCGAGCAGGCCAAGGCCTGGTTCTGGCGCGAGCTGGGCGAGACGTTGCTGGAGACCTTCAAGGCACACCCGGCTGTGGCCGGACAGCTGGATCAGATCGAATCGGCGGTGGCCGCCGGGCGGCTGGCGCCATCGGCGGCGGCACGCCGGCTGCTGGAAAGCTTTGGCGCCGGGCCGGTGGCCGAAAAGACCAAGACCAAGACCAAGACCAAGGTTTCGCCTTGACGGCAAGGGCGCAACCCCTTAAAAACCGCCCCGCCGGCCCTCTTGGGCCAATTAGTTTAACTCGACATTAAGGGCGCCCCTGGCGGTGCCGATAGAGCGGAATATCGAGCCATGGCACGACGCTGCGATTTCACCGGGAAGGGCGTTCAGACCGGCAATAACGTCAGCCACGCGCACAACAAGACGCGCCGCCGCTTTCTGCCCAACATGCAGGTGGTTTCCTTTCCGAGCGACCTTTTGGGGGGGCAGGTTCAAGTCCGGGTCAGCGCCGCGGCCATCCGCACGATCGAAAAGCGCGGCGGGCTGGACGCCTATCTGCTGTCCACGCCGGCGAGCAAGCTCGGCAAGAAGGCGCGCACCTTGAGGCGCCGGGCGCAAAAGGCGCGCGACAAGGCGGCCGCCTGACGCCACGACCTCCCCCGGGGCCGGGCTCACTCCACCAATTCGAAGAATAGCAGCAGCGTGCGCTGCAGGATGTTGAAGTTGTCATCCGACATGAGGGCGACGAGGGTGCGCCCTTGGGCGTCGCGCCAAACCGCCAGGGCCTCCATGTTGTCGTAGGTGAGCGGCGGGGAGAAGCGAGCGATTTCCTCTCCGGCGAGGCGGGCGCCCGGCCGGATCTCGCTCCCCGGCACGCGGCGTAGGCGGATTGAGAGCCCGGCGGCCGGCGAAAAACGCCGCTCGACCAGCAGCAGGTCCCCGTTCGGCAAGACATCGGCTCCGGTCGGTCGGTGCTGCTCCACAGCCATCAAGGACAGGGCCTGCCATCTCTCCCCGTCGAAGAGAAAGGCGGCGTGCGTGCCGCCCTCCCGGTTCTCGGTCACCGCGAGGATGCGCCCATCCGGCCAGGCCGCCAGCGCCTCCAATCCCAGATTGGCGGGAAGCCCGGACGCCTCCGCGGGTGGTGGAAAGGCCACCGGCCGGGCGCCCAGGTCGACAAGGTCGGGCAAATGCGCGATGCGGTGATCCTGCTCGAAGGCGACCAGAATGTCGCCGTCGGGAAGGCGCGCCAGAGCCTCGGCATCCTGGCGGGACTTGCCTTTGGTGGGGCGGCCGTCAGCCTCCTTCAAGGAGCCCATCCGGGCACCCTGGAGCCCGGTGAGGACGCCATCGCCGTCATAGACCAGCTTGGCGTCGAGCCACTTGCCCCGGTCGGTGATGGCCAACAGCCGATTTCCGTGATCCTCCACCAAGAGACCGGAAAAACCGCCGAAGTGCTTGCTTGGCGAGGTCAGCTCCAGGCCGCCGCGCCAAACCAGCTGGCCGAGGCGGGTCTGCGACCAATCCTCGACGTTCAGCCGCCGGCCGATGCTGGAGACCTTCAGAGGTTCGGCCGCCGCGCTGGCCGCAATCAGCGTAAGGGCGAAGGCGAAGAAGGGGGTGGCGAGGATCCGCACGCTAGACCGCGTGCCGCTGGCCACGCATCCGGCCCCGCGGTTGCGGTGGCTCGGATTCCTCGTCGAAGAGCGCGGCAAGCTGTTCCATGACGGCGCCGCCCAACTGCTCGGCGTCGATGATGGTCACGGCACGGCGGTAATAGCGGGTCACGTCGTGGCCGATGCCGATGGCGATCAGCTCGACCGGGGAGCGGTTTTCGATGTAGGTGATGACCTCGCGCAGGTGCCGCTCAAGGTAGTTGCCGGGATTGACCGATAGCGTCGAGTCGTCGACCGGCGCGCCATCGGAGATGACCATCAGAATGCGCCGCTGCTCGGGCCGCCCGATCAGACGGTTGTGCGCCCACAAAAGCGCCTCGCCGTCGATGTTCTCCTTCAGGATGCCCTCGCGCAGCATCAGGCCGAGGTTCTTGCGCGCGCGCCGCCAGGGCGCGTCGGCGGACTTGTAGACAATGTGGCGCAGATCGTTGAGGCGGCCGGGATTGGCTGGCTTGCCGGCGGCGATCCAGCGCTCGCGCGCCTGGCCCCCCTTCCACATGCGGGTGGTGAAGCCCAGGATCTCGACCTTGACGCCGCAGCGCTCGAGGGTGCGGGCGAGGATATCCGCGCTCATCGCGGCCACCGAGATGGGACGGCCGCGCATCGAGCCGGAGTTATCGATCAAGAGCGAGACCACGGTATCGCGGAACTCGGTGTCTTTTTCTTGCTTGTAAGACAGCGAATGCATCGGATTGACCACGACCCGCGCCAGCCGCGCGGTATCGAGCAGCCCTTCCTCGAGATTGAAATCCCAAGAGCGGGTCTGCTTGGCCATGAGCCGTCGCTGCAGACGGTTGGCCAGCTTGGCGATCACGCCCTGCAAATGAGCGAGCTGCTGATCGAGCAGTTGGCGCAAGCGTCCCAGCTCATCGGCATCGCAGAGATCGGGGGCCTCGACGGTCTCGTCGAATTCGGTGGTGAAGGCCAGGTAGGACGGCTCATTGCGGGCCAGACGCGGATCGAGCTCTTCGGGCGGCCGGCCGGGCCGGCCCGGCTCCTCGTCGCCCTCGCCCATCATCATTTCCTCGGCCTCGACCTCTTGCGCCTCGCCGGCTTCGGCGTCGCCGTCCTCGGCCTCTTGCATCTCGGTGCGGCCACTGGCGTCCTCGGACTCCTGATCTTCGCCTTCGCCGCGGGCATCGGGCTGTTCGCTCTCGGCGTCGTCGTTCTGCTGTTGATCGTCGTCGTCCGGA
>JBFELD010000140.1:0-6719 GCA_041552375.1 Kiloniellaceae bacterium
ATGTCGAGGTCATCCTGGTCAAGGATGGCGATCATCGCCTGTCGGACGAGCAAGACCTGGCACGGCTCTTCGCCGTCCTCGACCGCTTGTCGCCTTGAGCGCCGGCGAGCGATCATACGGTTTCGGCCTATTCACCTGCCGCCAGCAGCGCTTCGAGGCCGGCTTTGTAGCCGGGGTAGGCGAAGTGCACGCCGAGTTCCTCGTGCAGGCGCCGGTTCGAGACCCGTTTGTTGTCGAGATAGAAACTCTTTGCCATGTCGCTCAACGCCGCCTGCTCGACGGGCACCAAGGGCGGCGGCTCGCATCCGAGTAGCTCGCAGACATAGTCGACGACCCGCGCCGGTTCCGCGGGCTCGTCGTCGCAGACATTGTAGATCGCGCCAGGGTTGGCGCGCGCGATCGAGGCCTCCAGCACGGTAGCGATATCCTCGACGTGGATGCGACTGAAGACCTGGCCCGGCAGGTCGATGCGCTTGGCGGTTCCAGCCCGCACCGACTTGATCACGTTGCGCCCGGGACCGTAAATCCCGGCCAGGCGGAAGACGTGAACCGGCAGGCCCGCGCGCTCGTGCAGGGTGAGCCAGGCCCGCTCGGCGGCGACCCGGCGCCGGCTGCGCTCGCTCGAGGGTCTGAGCTCGTCATCCTCGTCGACCCAGCCGCCATCGCGTGTTCCGTAAACACCGGTGGTGGAGAGATAGCCGACCCAGTCAAGGTGCTCCGACCGGCACAGCGGTCCCGCCAGCAAGTCGAGGACCGGCTCGCCCTCCTCATCGGGGGGAATGCTGGAAAGCACGTGGGTCGTCTTGGCGAGCATCTCAGCAGCCCAAGCGGCGCCCCCGGCACGGGAGAAGGGTTGAACCTCGAAACCTTGATCTCGCAAGGCCGCGATGCGCTCATCTTCCCGCGCCGTGCCGGTCACGCGCCAGCCGCGCGCGGCCAGGCGCCGCGCCAGGGCTTGGGCGCTGTAGCCGAGACCGAAACAGAAAAGGGACTTGCGCAAGGCCACTCCAGCCGCTCAGTCTAAGAAGGCCCGCCGGCCGACCGGCGGACGAGCTCTTACCACCTATCATAGGACGACCCGAACGGCCATGACCCGAATCGGACTCCTTGCGCTCCTTGGCGCGTTCATCGCCACGGGCCCCGTCTCGGCTCAAGACACCGCGACGGGTGGCGGCGACCAGGCGCACTATGAAGCCTGCATGGCGCTCGCCGAGACGAATCCGGCGGCGGCTCTGGTCTCCGCTCAGGACTGGATCGCGGCCGAGGGCGGTGCACCTGCGGAGCATTGCCGGGCTGTGGCACTGATCGACCTCGGACGTCCGGCCGAGGCGGGCGAGGCTCTGGAGCTCCTGGCCGAGGGGCTCGGGACCGGTCAGGAGAGCTTACGGGTCGCGCTGCTGACCCAAGCGGGACAGGCCTGGTTTCTCGCCGGGGAGCTGGACCAAGCCGAGCGGGTACAGACCGCCGCCTTGGCTTTGGCGCCGAAGGACGTCGATCTCCTGGTTGATCGCAGCCTTACTCTGGCTGCGGCCAAGCGCTATTGGGAAGCGGCGGACGACTTGAACGAGGCCAACTCCCTGGCGCCCGGCCGCCCCGATGTTCTGGTCTATCGGGCCAGCGCCTATCGGTTCCTCGAGGCCTACGATCTGGCCATGGCCGATCTTCGGGCGGCGCTGGCGATGACGCCGAATGATCCGGTCGCACTTCTCGAACGCGGTAATGTCTATGGACGGACCGGCGAGGACGAGCTGGCGCGCGATGATTGGGCGCGGGTCGTGACGCTGGCGCCGGACAGCGAGGCCGCCCGCGCCGCGCGTGCCAATCTTCTACGCCTGGAAAGTGAGCCCGAAGCGGGGAGTGCAACCGAACCGGAGTAAATTCCCGGTTGTGCCGCTGCTCAGAAATCGAGATCGGCGTAATGCGCTGGCGGACGGACACCGGATATCAAGTCTCCGAGAACGACCCGCATCGACGGGCGCGACTTGAAGCGCGCATACCAATCCTTCGCGCCGGCGTGATCTTCCCAGGGAATGTCACCCAGGTAGTCCAAGGCGGAAAGATGGGCCGCGGCCATCACGTCGGCGAGGGAGAGGTAGTCGCCGGCCAGCCATCGCCGCCGTTCGCCCAGCCAGCCGATATAATCGAGATGGTAGTGGATGTTCTTCAACCCCGCCCGGATGGCGCTGGCATTGGGCGTGCCGAGCCCGAGGAAGCGGTTCAGGATCTTCTGATCGATCAGATTGGCGCTGACCTCGCGACGAAACTTGAGGTCGAACCAATCGAAGAGCCGCCGCACCTCGGCACGGTCCACCGGGGTTTCTCCGATCATCGGCGGCTCGCCATAGAGCTCGTCGAGGTATTCGGCGATCGACCTGCCACCGGCCAGCGTTGTGCCGTCGTGGTCGATCAGGACGGGCACCTCGCCCGCCGGGTTCAAGCGCATGAACGCTTCCCGGCGTTCCCAGACCTTTTCCGAGCGCAACTCGAAGTCGAGATTTTTCTCGGCCAGGAGGATGCGGACCATCCGGCAGGTCGGGTCGATCGGCATGTGATAAAGCTGGCGCATCGCGGGCGGGACTATAGACCGGCAACTATAAGGTTGAACAGAGCGGAAAGCGGGTCACCGCCGCTTGCACCACGGCCGTCGAGGCTCAGGCGCGTACGGCGGTTTCGTCCTCCCGACTTATGGGGTGCTCGAAACGGCCCAGCATCTCCTTTGGCACGACCTGCCAGAAGTGGCCCCGTACGGCCATCCAATCGTTCAGGAGTTGGGCCGCAAACCGTGATTGTGTCTCTCCGGCGTGGCGGGTGATCAGATCCGTCAGCAGCTCTTCCCAATAGGCGACCTCGAGGCGCTGGAAGATCACGGACTCGGGGTTGACGCGCTGTGGCAGCACCTCGTCGGGATCGTAGCAGAAGGCCATGCCGCCCGACATGCCGGCGGCGAAGTTTGCCCCGACCTTTCCGAGCAGGACCACGGTGCCGCCGGTCATGTACTCGCAGCCGTTGGAGCCGCAGCCCTCGACAACCGCCACAGCACCCGAGTTGCGCACGGCAAAGCGCTCTCCGGCCTGTCCCGCGGCGAAAAGCTCGCCCGCGGTGGCGCCGTAGAGCACGGTGTTTCCGATGATCGTGTTATCGTTGGTCACCAACCGGCTCGCGGTCATCGGGCGGACGACGATGGTGCCGCCCGAGAGGCCTTTGCCGACATAGTCGTTGGCATCGCCGAACAACTCCAGCTTCAACCCTTGAACCGCCCAGGCGCCGAGTGACTGTCCGGCCGAGCCGCGCAGGCGCACCGTGATGTGGCCGGGGTCGAGCCCGGCCATTCCGAACTGGCGGGTGATCTTCGAGCTGAGCTTGGTGCCGATCGCCCGGTGGGTATTGCGAATGGTGTACTGCAGCTGCATCTTCTCGCCGTCGGTGAAAAGTGCCTGAGCGTCGTGGATGATCTGCGCGTCCAGCGTCTCCGGCACCTCGTTGCGGCCCTCCACCGTGGAATAGACCGGGTGCTCGCCGGGGTCGGCGCGGGTCAGCAAGGAGTTTAGGTCGAGATCGTCCAGATGCTCCGCACCGCGGCTGATCTGGGCCAGCAGGTCGGTGCGGCCGATGACGTCCTTCAGCTCGGCGATGCCGAGCTCGGAGAGGATCTCGCGCACCTCCTCGGCGATGAAGGAGAAGAGATTGACCACCTTCTCCGGGGTGCCGGTGAACTTTTCACGTAGCGCCTCGTTCTGCACGCACACGCCCACCGGGCAGGTGTTGGAGTGGCACTGGCGCACCATGATGCAGCCCATGGCGATCAGCGAGGCGGTGCCGATGCCGAATTCCTCGGCTCCCAGGATGGCAGCCATCACCACGTCCCGGCCGGTGCGGATGCCGCCATCGACGCGCAGCGCGACCTTGTGGCGCAGACGGTTCAGGGTCAGCACCTGGTGCACCTCGGAAAGCCCGATCTCCCAGGGGATCCCGGCGAACTTGATCGAGGTCTGGGGCGAGGCGCCAGTGCCGCCGGAATGGCCGGAGATGAGGATGATGTCGGCCTTGGCCTTGGCGACGCCCGCGGCGATGGTGCCGATGCCCGATCGGGCGACGAGCTTGACGCAGACCCGCGCCTGCGGATTGATCTGCTTCAAGTCATAGATGAGCTGGGCCAGGTCCTCGATCGAGTAGATATCGTGGTGCGGTGGCGGCGATATCAGGCTCACCCCTTCCGTCGCCAGGCGCAGCCGGGCGATGGTCGCGGTCACCTTGAAGCCGGGGAGCTGGCCGCCCTCGCCGGGCTTGGCGCCCTGAGCGACCTTGATCTCGATCTCGCGGCATTGGTTGAGATATTCCGCGGTGACGCCGAAGCGGCCGGAGGCAACCTGCTTGATCGCCGAGTTCTCGTTGTCGCCGTTGGGCCGTGGCGTGAAGCGGTCCGGGTCCTCGCCGCCTTCGCCGCTGTCGGACTTGGCGCCGATGCGGTTCATGGCGATGTTGAGGGTGCCGTGCGCTTCCGGGCTGAGCGCGCCCAGCGACATGCCCGGCGTCACGAAACGTTTGCGGATCGAGGTGATCGACTCGACCTCGTCGATCGGAACATGATGGCCGGGGTCGCGTTTGAAGGCGAGAAGATCGCGCAGCGTGCGCGGCGGCTGGTTCTGCGAGGCGGCGCTGAATTTCTTGTAGGTGGAATAGCTATCGGTGTTGCAGGCTTCCTGCAGGGTATGGATCAGTCCCGCCTCCCAGGCGTGATGCTCGCCGCCGCGGCGATAGCGGTAGAGCCCGCCAATTGGCAGCGTGACCACATCCTCGCGCCAGGCCTGCGCGTGCAGCTCGATGGCCTTCTTCTCGATGCCCGATAGACCGATGCCCGAGATGCGAGAGGGCATGCCGGGGAAGAACTCGTCCACCAGCGTGCGGCTGAGGCCTACGGCCTCGAAGTTGCAGCCGCCACGGTAAGAAGAGATGACCGAGATCCCCATCTTCGACATCACCTTCAAAAGGCCGTCGTCGATCGCCTTCTTGTAGCGGCGCACGCAGTCTTCCAGTGTCATGTCGGGGAAGAGGCCGCGGCGGTGCCGCTCGGCGATCGATTCCTGCGCCAGATAGGCATTGACGGTGGTCGCGCCGACACCGATCAGCACGGCGAAGTAGTGCACGTCCAGGCACTCGCCGGAGCGGACATTGAGCGAGATGAAGGTGCGCAGCTTCTGTATCACAAGGTGGCTGTGGACGGCGCCGGTGGCGAGGATCATGGGGATCGGCGCGCGCGAGCCCGAGGTCGCCTCGTCACTCAGGATCACGTGCTCGCAGCCGGCCCGCACGGCGTGCTCGGCCTCCCGGCGCACGCGCTCGATGGCTTGCGACAGGGCCGCGGGGCCGGCCCCTGGATCGAAGGTGCAATCGATCGCCGCCGCGGTGTCGCCCATATAGGCCTGCATGGCCGCGAACTCGGCGCTGGAGAGTACCGGCGTATCGAGCTGCAGGACGCGCAGCTGGCTTTCGTCCTCGTCGAGGATGTTGCCGAGGTTGCCGAGCCGGGTTTTCAGCGACATCACCTGACGCTCACGCAGCGAGTCGATCGGCGGGTTGGTCACCTGGCTGAAGTTCTGGCGGAAAAAGTGGTGCAGGCTGCGATAGCGCTCCGAGAGCACCGCTAACGGAATGTCATCGCCCATGGAGCCGGTGGGTTCCTTGGCCTCGGCGACCATGGGGTGAAGGATCAGCTCCAGATCCTCCAGGCTCAGCCCGAAGGTGAGTTGGCGGCGGCGCAGCCCGTCCTTGTCGAAGGCGACCGGCTCGCCATGATCCGGCCGGATCAGATCGTCGATTACGGTGATCTTCTCGATCCAGTCACCGAAGGGGCGCGCGTCGGCCAGATGGTCCTTGATTTCGCGGTCGCGGTAGAGCCGGCCCTCGTCCAGGTCGACGGCGATCATCTGACCGGGGCCGAGACGGCCCTTCTCGATGATCCGCTCCTCGGGAAGGCGCACCATCCCGGTCTCGGAGCCGGCAAAGAGCAGGCCATCCTCCGTCATCGTATAGCGCAAGGGCCGCAGGCCGTTGCGGTCCATCCCGGCGATCACCCAGCGCCCGCCATAGCCGCAGATCGCCGCCGGGCCGTCCCACGGCTCCATGACCGCGTTGCAATAGCCGTAGAGATTGCGGTGCGTCTCCGGCATTGAAGGGTTCTGACCCCAAGCCTCGGGGATCAGCATGGTCTTGACCATCGGCATGTCCCGACCGGCGCGGGCCATGAGCTCGGCCACCGCGTCGAGGGCCGCCGAATCGGAGCCATCCCCGGCAATGACCGGTTTCAGGTCTTCGATGTGCTCGCCGAAAACCTCGTGCGATATCCGGCACTCGTGTGCCTTCATCCAGTTGATGTTGCCCTTCAAGGTGTTGATCTCGCCGTTGTGGGCGAGCACCCGGAAGGGCTGGGCCAGATGCCAGGTCGGAAAGGTGTTGGTCGAGTAACGTTGATGGAAGATGGCGAAGTTGGAGGCGAAGCGGTCGTCCAGCAGATCGGGATAGAAGCTGGTCAGCTGCTCGGCCAGGAACATCCCCTTGTAGATCAGCGACCGGCAGGATAGCGAGCAGATGTAAAAACCCTGAATGGTCTCGCGCTCGATTGCCCGCTCGATGCGCCGGCGGATCATGTAAAGGTCGACCTCGAAGATCCTGGGCGGCGCGTCCTTGGCGTTCGCGATCATGATCTGCTCGATCTCGGGGCG
>JBFELD010000141.1:0-6710 GCA_041552375.1 Kiloniellaceae bacterium
ATGCCACAGGCGGCCCAGCCCGAGTAGGAATTGAGCATCGAGACCACGACCGGCATGTCGGCCCCGCCAATCGGCACGATCAGAAGGAAACCCACGGCCAGCGAGACGAGGACGATGAGCCACAGCGCGACCTCGGACTGGTCCGCGCAGAGCCAGACGATCAGCGCGACAATGGCAATCCCCTGGGCCGCGTTCAGGGGGTGCTGCATCGGGAAGACCAACGGTTTGCCGGACACCAGTCCCTGCAGCTTGGCGAAGGCGACGATCGAGCCGGTGAAGGTGATGGCGCCAATGGCGATGCCGATCGACATCTCGATGAGGCTTGCCACCTTGATATCGCCGGCCATGCCGATGCCGTAGGCTTCGGGCTTATAAAATGCGGCCAGGGCGACAAGGACCGCCGCCAAACCGACCAGGGAGTGAAAGGCCGCCACCAATTGCGGCAGGGCCGTCATGTTGATGCGTAGCGCGATGACGGTGCCGATGCCGCCGCCCAGCACGATCCCGGCCAGGATCAAGCCATAGTTGACGACCCCCGGCAGGGCCACGGTCGTGAAAATGGCGATCGCCATGCCGACCATGCCGTAAATGTTCCCGGTCCGGCTGGTGGTCGGATGGGAAAGCCCCCTGAGCGCCAAGATGAAGCAAATCGAGGCGACGAGGTAGAAAAGTCCTGCGAGATCCTCACTCATGCCCCGCCCCCTATTTCTTCTTCTTGAACATCGCCAGCATGCGCTGGGTGACGATGAAGCCGCCGAAGATATTGACCGAGGCGAGGGTCACGGCGAGGAAGCCCATGATCTCGCTGAAGCTGAACTCGGCCGGCCCGGCGGCAATCAGGGCGCCGACGATGATCACCGAGGAGATGGCGTTGGTGACCGCCATCAGCGGCGAATGGAGCGCCGGGGTTACCCGCCAGACCACGTGATAGCCGACGAAGATGGCCAGAACCAACACCGTCAAGCCGATCACCAGGACCGAGGTGCCCCCCGCCTCGCCCGCCGCCTGGGCGGCGAGACGGCTGGCCTCGGTCGCAAGGCCCGCCAACTCGCTCGACAGTTCCTTTGCCTGATTTGCGGCCTCGGTGGCCCGTTCGACGAATGCGTCACTCGACATCGCTCTCAAGCTCCCTTGCCGGTGCTGTCCGTCCCGGCGTCCTTGTCGTCAGCTTCCTCGCCCGACGTTTCGGCCGCGGAGGTCTCGGCCGGGGCCGGCTCACCGGTGAGCGCCGGATGCACCACCGCGCCGTCCTTGACCACCAGCGTCCCCTTGACGATCTCGTCGTCCCAGTCGATGGCCAATTGCTTGCTCTCCTGGTCGGTCAGCAGCTCGACGAAGTTGTAGATGTTGCGGGCGTAAAGGGCCGAGGCGTCGGCCGCCAAGCGCGAGGGCAGATTGTGATGGGCCACGATGGTGACCCCGTTCTTGGTCGTCGTAATCTTGCCGCCGCGCGACAGCTCGCAATTACCACCGTTGTCGACGGCAAGGTCGACGATGACCGAGCCGGGCTTCATGGTCGCGACCATGTCCTTGGTGATAAGCACCGGGGCCGGGCGACCGGGGATCAGGGCAGTGGTGATGACCAGATCCTGCTTCTTGATGGTCTCGGCGGTGAGTTCGGCCTGCTTGGCCTTGTAGTCGTCGCTCATCTCCTTGGCGTAGCCACCGGCGGTCTCGGCCTGCTTGAACTCCTCGTCCTCGACCGCAACGAACGTGGCGCCGAGACTTTCCACCTGTTCCTTGGCGGCAGGACGCACGTCGGTGGCCGAGACCACCGCGCCCAACCGCCGAGCCGTGGCGATAGCCTGCAGACCGGCAACGCCCGCGCCCATGACCAGGACCTTGGCCGGGTGGACCGTGCCGGCGGCGGTCATCATCATCGGAAACGCCCGACCGTAGGTTGCAGCACCGTCGATCACTGCCTTGTAGCCGGCCAGGTTGGCCTGAGAAGAAAGGACGTCCATCGACTGGGCGCGCGTGATGCGCGGCACGAAGTCCATGGCGAAGAGCGTGATGCCACGCTTGGCCAGCGCCGCCAGATCATCGCCAGCACGGAAGGGGTCGGCGATGGCGACGACGATGGAGCCCTTTTTGAAAAGCACCGCTTCGTCCTTCGACCCTCCCATAATGGGCCGTTGCACCTTGAGGACGAGATCCGCGCCGGTTAAGGCTGCCTTGGCGGAGGCCGCAATTTTCGCCCCCGCCTCCTCGAAGGCCTGATCCGGAATGGCCGCCCCTTGGCCGGCGTCCTTTTCGATCAGGACCTCGGCGCCCAACGCGACGAATTTTCGGACCGTCTCCGGCGATGCCGCGACCCGTGTTTCGTGGTCGCGCAACTCCTTGGGAATGGCGATCTTCATCTTTGCCTTAAGCCCCCCGCCTTCCGTGCGGTCGTCGTTTTCGGCCCGACCGCAAAGCGCCCCTGTTATCGACCGACAGGCCGGTGCAATCAAGGGTCAATCGGTTTTTTTGGAAATACCGGAGGGAGAAGCTTCGACGGGCCGCGCGAGCGATTCAATCCGCGCGCGGTACGCCCGCCGCCTTCAACACCTCGGCCTGACGGCGTTTCAGGACATCCACGTCGAAGTCGGCGATCAACTCATGGAACAGACGGTGCCAATTGATCTCGGCCTTCAGGTGCATGAAAACAGCGCCCAGGCCGACGGCGGCACGGTCCATGAGGACGAATTCACGCGGCGGGCGAACGCCGCCCAAGCGGTTCAGCTCGGTGCGGACCTTGCCGGCGACCCGCGCGCCTTCCATCGAACCGCCCTGCTCGAGGATCTTCTGCGGCTTGTCCTCCAAAAGCGGCTCGTAAAGGAACATGGCCCAGATGTTGAGCGCCGCCAGAAGTTCCGGCGTCATCGGCGTGAAGCCCCAAATGCGGTAGGCCTCCACTGCCAACTCCGGATCATCATCCCGGAGCGCGAAGTAGAGATCGATGACCCCCTTGACGAACTCTGGCGGGAAGACGCGGACGCAACCGAAGTCGAGCAGGTTCACCTCGCCGTTCTCGGTCACCGTATAATTCCCGAGATGCGGA
The DNA here is from genome assembly GCA_041552375.1 of Kiloniellaceae bacterium. Taxonomy (GTDB): domain Bacteria; phylum Pseudomonadota; class Alphaproteobacteria; order Kiloniellales; family Kiloniellaceae; genus JAJFGK01. Next base: position 3,044 of record JBFELD010000141.1, read on the forward strand.
TCGCCATGAATGATGCCGTAGTAGTAGAAAGGCACGTACCAGGCGCGGAACATGTTGTACGCGATCTTGTTGCGCAGCTCGATCGGCGGATCGCCGGCCAGTGCGTCCAACAACGGTCGGCCCTCGAGCCAAGTCATGGTGAGAAGTCGCTTCGTGGAGAGATCGGGCACCGGCTCGGGCACGTGGATCGCCGCCTCGTCGCCCAGAATGTCGGCGTAAAGATACATATGCTGGGCCTCGCGCTCGTAGTCGAGCTCCTCGCGCAGGCGGGCCGAGAGTTCTTTGTAGACCTCGGAGGGATCTATGGCCCGGTCGTAGCGCCGGTAGATGCCGAAGAGGGCGCGAAGTTGGCTGAGGTCGGCTTCGACCGCCGAGAGCATGTCGGGATATTGAAGCTTGCAGGCGAGAGGGCGCCCCTTCGCATCGCGCGCCCGATGCACCTGGCCGAGGGAAGCGGCGGCGGCGGCCTCGTGTTCGAACTCGGCGAACTTCTTTTGCCAACCAGGGCCAAGCTCGCTTTGCATGCGCCGGCGCACGAAAGGCCAGCCCATCGGCGGGGCGTTGGACTGCAGTTGGCGCAACTCCTCGGCATATTCGCGCGGCAAGGCGTCGGGAATTGTGGCCAGGATCTGCGCCGCTTTCATCAAAGGGCCCTTGAGGCCGCCCAGCGCCGCCTTCAGCTCTGCCGAGTGGGTGTCGCGGTTGATGCTGACCCCGAAGAGGCGTGAGGCGACCACCTGCGCCGCCAGGCCGCCGACCGACGTCCCCACCTTGGCATAGCGGCGCACACGGCCGGAGAGCCGCGACTCCTCGCTACCGAACCCCTCGTCCCGGTGCGAGGGGTCGGTCATGGCATCTCTTCCAGCTCGTCGATGAATCGCTCGATCAGCGTAAGGCCGCGCCGCCAAAAGTCGGGGTCGCTCGCGTCCAGACCGAAGGGGCTGAGCAGCTCGCGGTGGCGCTTGCTGCCGCCAGCGCTCAGCAGCTCCAAATATCGCTCGGCAAAACCCTCGTTTGCCTCCTCGTAGACAGCGTAAAGCGAGTTCACGAGGCAATCGCCGAAGGCATAGGCGTAGACATAAAAGGGCGCATGGATGAAGTGCGGGATATAGGCCCAGTAGTGACGGTATTCGCCCTCGAGGGCGATCGCGGGGCCCAAGCTCTCGGCCTGGGTCTCGCACCAGATTTCACCGATCCGCTCGGGCAGCAGCTCGCTCTCGCCACGTTCGCCGTGCAGGCGCGTCTCGAAGCAATGCATGGCGATTTGCCGGACGACGGTGTTCAACATGTCCTCGACCTTGCCCGCCAGCATGACCTTGCGCTTGGCAAGGTCGGTTTAGCGGTCGAGCAGGGAGCGAAACGTCAACATCTCACCAAAGACCGAGGCGGTCTCCGCCAGGGTGAGCGGGGTGTTGGCGAGGAGATATCCCTGTTCACCGGCAAGGACCTGATGCACGCCGTGCCCCAGCTCGTGCGCCAAGGTCATGACATCGCGGGTGCGTCCCTGGTAATTGAGCAGAATGTATGGATGGGCAGTTGGCACCGTTGGATGCGCGAAAGCGCCCGGCGCCTTGCCCGGACGCACTGGCGCATCGATCCAGCCCTCTTCGAAAAAGCGTTGGCCAACCTCGGCCATGGCGGGCGAGAACGCGCCGTACGCCTCCAGCACCGTGCGCTGCGCCGCCGCCCAGGAGATACGCTCGTCCGCCGCCTCGGGCAGCGGTGCGTTACGGTCCCAATAGGGTAGCCGCTCGACCCAGAACCAGCGCGCCTTCAGCCGATAATAGCGGTGCGATAGACGCCCGTAGGCACCGGTGACCGCCTCGATCAAGGCATCGACCACCTCATCCTCGACCAGGTTGGCCAGGTTGCGTGGCGAGACGGGTCGGGCGAACTTGCGCCAAGCGTCCTCGATCGCCTTGTCCTTGGCCAGGGTGTTGGTGATGAGTGCGAAGAGACGCTCGTTCTCGCCCAACACCCGCCCTAGCGACGTCGCCGCCTCCCGGCGGGCGGCCGGATCCTTGTCGGTGAGCTTGTTCAGGATCTCGGCCGAGGTCAGGTCCGCCTCTTGAAAGGGGAACCGCAGCGCCGCCATGGTCTCGTCGAAGAGCCGCGTCCAGGCCGCCCGACCGGTGACGTACTTTTCGTGCAGCAGTCGCTCCAGCTCCTCGGCGAGTTGGTGTGGACGCATGGCCCGCTGATCGGCGATCCAGGGGCGATATCGCCTCAGCGCCGGATCGGCAAGCTTGGCCTCAAGTACCGCGTCCTCGATCCCGTTCAGCTCCAAGGTAAAGAAAATGAGCTCCGCCGAGATCGTCGTCGTCCGCTCTTGTATCGATTGGTAGAAGCGGGCGATCTCGGGGTCACTCATATTGCCGGCATAGGCGAGCTGAGCGTAGCTGGCGATCCGGGACAGCGTCTCCTCGATTGCCTCATACTCGGCAATGGCCTGGCCGAGTGCCGCGCCATCCAGGCTGGCGAGCCGGCCTTGATGGCGCTCGCGGAAATCGCGGGCGCCGGCCCGGCAAAGCTCGATATCGTCTCGCAATGCCGCGCTCTCGAAGGAAGGATAGAGATCGGCCAGGTTCCAGACCGGGAGCGATCCCAAATCGGACTCTTCAACTCTTTCGGACGCGGCGGCATTCATGGCATGTCCCTCTTGCATCGCTTGCGATATAGTGCGAGCCGAGCCGCGGGCCAAGGACAAACCCACCCGCCGGCCGTCTGAGTTTGGGCATCTCTGAGCACCCTTGGAGCGTGGGCATAAAGCAATGATCGACCTTAGAGAATGTCCAAACCTGACGACCTTATTCTTTCAACAAGTGGACGAACAAGGCGACAAACCGTTTCTGTGGGCCAAGCTCGATGGCCGTTATCAGTCGATAAGCTGGCATGAAACCGCCGATCGCGTCCTTCACCTTGCGCGTGGTCTCAAGTCGCTCGGCCTGGCACCGGGCGAGCGCGTCGTCCTGGTATCGGAAAACCGCCCGGAATGGCTGATCGCCGACCTCGCCATCATGACCGCCGGTGGCGTCACGGTGCCGGCCTACACGACGAACACCACCGCCGACCATCGGCACATCCTGGTCAACAGCGGTGCCGCCGGCGCCATCGTCTCGACCAAGGCGCTGGCCAAGCAGCTGTTGTCGGCCGCCGACGTGGCACCCGGATGCAGATGGGTCCTTGGCGTCGAGGCCATCGACGGGAGCGAAGCCGAAAACCTCACGGTCCACGGATGGGACGAGGTTCTGAACACCGGCGCAGCGCGTGAAGAGGATCTGCGCCCGGCCGCGGCCAAGGCCAAGCGCGAGGGCCTGGCCTGCCTGATCTATACCTCGGGCACCGGCGGCACGCCGCGCGGCGTGATGCTGAGCCACGGCGCCATTCTCTGCAACTGCAGGGGCACCAGCGAACTGCTTGTCGAATATGGTTTGGGCGATGAGGTCTTCCTCAGCTTCCTGCCGCTCTCCCACGCCTACGAGCATACCGCCGGCCAGTTCTTACCGATCAGCCTCGGCGCCCAGATCTATTATGCCGAAGGCGTCGAGCAGCTTCTCACCAATCTGGTCGAATGCCGGCCCACGCTCATGACCGCCGTGCCGCGGCTCTACGAAACCATGCACCACAAGATGCTCCAGGGGGTGAAAAGGCAGAGCGCCTTCCAGGC
>JBFELD010000142.1:0-6693 GCA_041552375.1 Kiloniellaceae bacterium
CGAGTACCCGGGCCAGGCCGGCGCAGCAGAGGTTTTGGTATGGCGCAACAAACCGTCGATGACAGAGAAACGGGCGCACAGGAGGCTCCGGCCAAGCGCCATCTCATACCGTTCAACGTCGCTTTGGTGTTGCCGGCCCAGCTTACGGTCCTGGCCGTCGTGCTATGTCCGACCCTTATCGTCTTGTGGCTGTCGATCACCGACTGGCAACCAACCAGCGGTGTACCCTGGTACCAGGCGGAGCCGATCTGGTTCTGGAACTTCTACGACCTCTACTTCGATGACCGCTTCGTCAAGGCGCTGTTCCGCACGATTTTCGTGGTCGGTGTGAGCGTCGCATTGGAGTTGGTTATCGCGGTTGGGCTGGCGCTTCTCTTCCTCGAGGACTGGGCCTGGCGCAAGATCGCCGTCAGCGCCGTCATCCTGCCGATGATGATCGTACCGGTCGATGCCGCTAACGCCTTCTTCATGCTGTTCAACGAGCGCGGGCCGATCAATCACGTGATCAGCCTGGTGATGGGTGAGCCCTTCGAGTTCTCCTGGCTCGCCCATCCCAATTGGGCGCTCTTGCCGATCATGCTGGCCGAGATCTGGCAGTGGACGCCGCTCATGTTCTTGCTGGTGCTGACCGGCCTGATGAACCTGCCCGAAAACCAGATCCGCGCGGCCATCATCCTGGGCGCCTCGCCGGTGCGGATCTTCTTCCGGGTGATGTTGCCTCTGATGACGCCGGTGATCGCGATTGCCCTCCTGGTGCGCTCGATCGAGACCTTCAAGATATTCGACCCCGTGTACATTTTGACCCGCGGCGGGCCGGGCGCGTCGACCGAGACGATCTCGATGTTCATGTACAACGGGGCCTTCGTTTACTTCCGCATGGGCTACATCGCCGCGGCGGGCCTGCTGGTCCTGATCGTCGTGATCTCGATCTGCCTGGCGCTGTCCAAGCCACTCAAACGGCATCACGGATGACCCGGCGATGAGAGGAAAAGGCACAGCGATAACGATCTTGAAGCGTGTGGCGATCATTTTATCGATGCTGATCGCCTTCTTCCCTATTTTCTGGCTGGTCTCGACCTCCTTCAAGCCCTTCCACGAGTGGGCCAACTGGCCGCCGATCTGGATTACCGATAGCCCGACCCTGCAGAATTACCGCATCGTCTTCTTCCCCGACGCGGCGCGCGATTTCGCCGCCGCGCAAGAAGGCTCGCTCGACTACAAGGTCTCGGGCAGCGCCTGGAAGGCGTTTCAGGACTCGGCTATCATCTCGACGCTGGCGACCTTTTTTTCCGTGCTCTTCGGTACCCTGGCGGCCTATTCCGTGGTGCGCTTTCGCACCGGCGGGGAGAACTACCCCTTCCAGTTCCTGACCGTGCGCATGTTCCCGCCGATTGCCGTGGTCGTGCCCATGGTCGCGATGTTCAGCATCCTGCGGCTATCGGACACCTACTGGGGCCTGATCATCGCCTATACCGCCTTCACCTTGCCCTTCAGCATTTGGATGATCAGAAGCTTCATCGAGGAGGTCCCGGCCGAGCTGGAAGGGGCGGCCATGGTGCACGGCATGGGACAGTTTCGCGCCTTCGTCACCGTCACGCTGCCCCTGATCCGGGGGGGCGTCCTCTCGACGGCGCTCTTCATTTTCATTCTCAATTGGTCGGAGTTCCTCTTCGCCCTGGTCCTGACCTCGGGCGACGTGGTGACCATCACCATCCAGGTGGCCAACTACGTCTCGGCCAGCTCCGGCAAGCTCTATGGTGTCCAAGCCGCGATGGGCACCATCTCCACGGTCCCGGTGATCGTCTTCGGCTACATCATTCAACGCCACCTGGTGCGCGGCCTCACCTTCGGAGCGATCAAGCGTTAGACCATGACCGCGAAGTTGGAACTGCAAGATCTTGCCAAGCGCTTCGACGAGGTCGAGGCCGTGAGAGGTCTGTCGCTGAGCTTGGCCGGCGGTGAGTTCTTGTCCCTCCTGGGGCCGTCGGGCTGCGGCAAGTCGACCACGCTTGCCATGATCGCCGGGTTCCTCGACCCCGATGGGGGTGACATCTCGATCGACGGCCGGAGCATCCTCGACCTGGCACCCCAGCGCCGGCGCATCGGACTGGTCTTTCAGGACTACGCGATTTTCTCCCGCCTCAGCGTACGCGCCAACCTCGCCTTCGGCCTGGAAGCACAAGGCGTCCCCAGGGCCGAGCGCAAGCGGCGGATCGCGGCCTTCGCCGAGCAGCTTCACCTCACCCACCTCTTGGACCAAAGGGGCGCCAACCTCAACATGAGCGAGATGCAAGCCGTGGCCCTGGCCCGCGTGCTGATCACCGAGCCCGAGCTGCTGTTGCTGGACGAGCCCATGTCGAACCTGGACGCAGCCGACCGCGCGGACCTGCGCGGCGAGCTGAAGCAGCTGCAAAAGCGTCTCGACCAGACGGTGCTCTACGTCACCCACGATCAAGTGGAGGCCATGAGCATGTCCGACCGCATCGCCGTCATGCGCGACGGGCTGATCATGCAAGTCGGCTCGCCCGAGGAGATCTACCGCCGCCCGGCCAATCGCTTCGTCGCCGAGTTCATCGGCGACCCGCCGATCAATGTCCTGCCCTGCGAGGTCCGGCAGTCCGGCCGCGAGATCGAGGTCAGCACGGCATGCCACGGCGACATCCGGCTGGGCGCGGCCGAAATCGACGCCGGGGAGCATTGGCTCGCGGTCCGCCCGCACGTCTTCAAGGCCGGCCGCGTGCCCGGCAAGGGTACGGCACCGACCGCGGTGCGCTTCGTGGAGAACTTCGGGTCCGAGCACGTCCTTCATGTGGACTACGGCGACCGACTGGCGCGGGTCGTGGTGCCGCCAGGTTTCGCCGAAGGCCTCGATACCGTGCATATCGGTCTCGACGCGGGCGCGGTCCATCTGATCGACCGCCATGACGAGCTGCGGGTGGATTTTGGCCCATCGGGAGCGGCGCCATGACGGTCTTGGGGCTAAGGGGGCTCTCGAAGCGCTTCGACGACGTCGTGGCGCTCGATGATGTGACCTGCGACATCGACGACGGCGAGTTCTTCTGTGTGGTGGGGCCGACCAACGCTGGCAAATCCACACTCCTGAAGACCATCGCCGGGATTCACCGCGCCGACGCCGGACAAATCGTGATACGCGGGCGCGACGTTACCGCGCTGCAGCCCAAGGACCGCAAGGTCAGCCTGCTGTTCCAGAACATCGCGCTCTTTCCGACGCTGAGCGGCTTCGAGAACATTGCCTTTTCGCTGCGTACGGCAGGTCTGCCCGAGACGGAGGTCGCGGCGCGGGTACAAGAGGTTGCGGCACTCTTGAAGGTCGATCATTTGCTCGAGCGCCTGCCAAAAACTTTCTCGGGCGGCGAGCAGCAGCGGGTCGCCATCGGCCGCGCCATTGCCCGGACCAGCGACCTCTTGATGCTGGACGAGCCGCTCACCAATCTCGATGCCCGCATCCGCATCGAGCTTCGGATCGAGTTCAAGAAGCTGCAAAGGGAGCTGGGACAAAGCGTTCTCTACGTGACCCACGATCAGGTCGAGGCGATGAGCCTTTCCGACCGTGTTGCCGTTCTGCACGAGGGACGCTTCCAACAGATCGGCACGCCGGACGAGATCTACCATCGCCCGGCAAACCGCTTTGTCGCCCGCTTCATCGGCACGCCACCGATGAATCTCATGGAGGCCGATTTGGAGAGCCAGGACGATCAGCCGACGCTCGTGGCCAGCGGTTTTCGCGTGGCCGTGCCGACGATCAAATCTCTCTCCAGCTATGCGAGCCTGCCCAAGCGGCTGGCGGTCGGCGTGCGCCCGGAGGAATTCCGTGTCGGCGCGGCGCAAAGCACCGAGACTCCCTTGGCCGGCGAGGTCTTCTGGATCGAGCGGCTCGGCTCGAAGTCGGTGCTCGATGCGCGTCTTGGCGAAGCCACGATCAAGGCCGTGGTGGCGCCCGATCATGCGGTGTCCCAAGAGGGGCCGGCCTGGTTCGGGTTCGATCCCGAGCCGCGGTACCTCATGGATCTGCAAAGCGAGGAGTTTTTCCAGTGAGCCCATGGCGAGGCCCGCACCCGACGGGCTGACAGCGACGAGGAGTAGGACAATGACCGTCAACGACGTGAACACTCGCGGCACCGGGTCGCTTCCCGGCAAGTTCCAGTACAATGCCTTTTCCGAGGATTTGGATCTGGCGCCGGCGCGCAGCCTGGACGAGATCATCGCCATGAGCGCCGAGGATATGGCCAAGGCCTCCCGCGCCGCCTGCGCGGCCTACGACGAGCTGTTGCAGACCGCGGCCAGTTTGGAGGAGCCGGGCTATCGCCGGATGATGACCGAGTGCATCGCCAAGCCCCAGGTGACCTTCCTGGAGATGTATCCGAGCGATGACGACCGCCGCAAGCTCTATGATGAGATGGTCAAGCTCGGCTTCTTCAATGCGGACGACACCCCGGAACATGTCTGGCCACAAGGACATATGGCGCCCCAGACCTACCTGAGCGCGCCATCGAGCCACAACGACTTCTACAACGCCCACCCCGGCGGCTTGGCCATCACCGTGGCCTACAACATCCGCATGGCCGATGCCTATACGGAGAACTACCGGCAGATGTTCGGGCTGCCTATCAACCGCGACCTCCCCGCCGCCTCCCTGTGCATCCACGAATATCCGAAGGTCTGGCTCTATCAATGGCTCGAGGATGGCTCCTGGCTGGAGGAGCCGCGTACGGTCTATGACGACACTTGGCATGCCCACTGCATCTACGTGACCGCCGAGATGATGTACCGGCGCTTCGATTCGCGCATCGTCATGGCCATGGCGGCGGCGCACCAGCTCTCCCTGCTCGATGCCTCGATGGACGGCCACCGGGTGGTCTGCAACTGGATCGGCCTCGACCGGGTGGCGCACTTCATCAAGGCCGCGGCGATCATGGCCCAGGTGGACCCGGTGGATTACGGCCTGCTCGAGCGCAAGAACGGGGAGATGGTGCTGGCGCCGGTTCCGGCCGAACAGTGGGTCACACATCTGGCCGACATGAACTGGCCTTACACCATGGGGGCCGCGCACCTCTATACCTGGCCGCTCTTGAAGCAGGTCGCCACCGACGATTTGGGCATCTCCGGCAACGACCTGGAGGGACGCCCCTTCAACCAGTTGAAGAACTATGTCTGGTCGCAGGTCGGGCAGATTCCGCTCTACGAGGTCCTGGTGCGCGAGGGCTTCGATGCAGCGCGGGCGACGGTGGGCCGCTTGGTCACGAAGTAGGCGAGCGATGTGACGCCCGGGATTTTTCTAGAAACGAGGCGACGTCGCTATCGGGGAAGTACTCCTTCATGAGAGACCCGCAGTAACGCTCGGCGGTCTCCTGAAGGAAGGACGGGTCCATTTGCTCGAGCACGTGATGCTTGGAGGGTGCGGCGGCCAACCAAGCTCGGTCCTGCCTCATGGCCTCGGGCGGCACGCCGACCCAATCGGCGATCGTCGCCATCTCCGCCATGAGCGTGTTGGTCTTGACGATCAAAAGCTTCTGCCCGGGCACGGCGTTCATGACCGAAGAGTTGTGATAAGCCCACAGCTCGAAAAATGCCGCAAGCGACGGCAGTCCCCGTTCGGTCAAGGGCGCGTCATATTTGCCGGGCGGAAAGTCCTCGCTACGCAGTCGAATTCGGTCGAGCCGCGCGAAACCCGCTGACTTCCCATCGAATCGTCTCAAGCTGAAAGGCTTCAAAGCGGGCATGTATATGCGTTGGTTGATCCAGGAATCGCACCAGGAGAAGACATCGCGCATCGTCAGGATGAAACGCTTGTCCGGGCAGGCTTCGACCAAGGGTTCGATGAGGATTCCAGCCAGCGCGGAGGACTCCACCTCGAGCCACAGCTTGCGGTCCCGGGATCGCAGTATGTCTCGAATCCGGTCGCTCTCGAGAGAGCCCGTCAATTTGGCGATCGCCAGTCGGAGCCGTAGCCTGACGTCGGGGTGGTGCTGGCTGCGGTAGTTATCGAACATGCCCGCCAAGGAGTGCGTTCCGGTCTTGGACAGCCCGCAGCAGCAAACGTCAACTCGCCGTGGGTAGCGCCAGGGATTGAGGCCAAGAGCCGTTGACGGGATCGCGCGAAGTCTCTTCGGCAGCATGGATCGAGGATCCCCTAACGCCCTGGCTCTTTCGGCGCCGGCACGCGGTGGACCTTGTCCGGAAAGACGGGTGTGACGGAGGGGCCGAGAATGTAGCCTTCCGCCCCCTCATCCAGTGCCTTCCGGTAGACGCCGAGTGCGGCACTCACGACCTCGATCGTGCGATCGATGTCGCCATCGTCATGGGCGTAGCTGACCACGAAGGAGGGCGCCAGAACGCCTCCCTTGATGAGCTCCTGCATAAAGAGAGAACGAAACAACTGCGACGGCTCGCCACTTTGATCGCGTGTTTCATAGACCAGGTTGCACGGGCGTCCAACGAGCCCAAAGTAGGGGGTGAGCCGCAGCTCCGATATCGTGCTTTCAATCCCCTCGCGCAGCCGCCGGCCCTGCCGATAGAGATGCTCGATGACGGGCTCTTCCTGATAAATTTGAATGGTGCGCAGAGCCGCCGCGAGGGCGTGGGTCTCCGCCCCATGCGTGGTCGATAGAAGGAATACTTTCTTGCCGGGGTTTCCGGCTCCGCCCAGGTCCATGATGTCTCTTCTGCCGACGA
>JBFELD010000143.1:0-6682 GCA_041552375.1 Kiloniellaceae bacterium
GCGACGCCGGCCGCGTCGAGGTCGAGGCCCTCGAGCGATGCGCGCCGTCCGGCGGCCACCAGAAGGTGCGTGCCCTCGATGCGCAGCTCCTCCTCGCCGCGCAGGAGGTGCACGGCCAAGCCGTCCTTCGTCTTCTCGACCGCCGTCACCTTGCACTGCTCGAACAGCTCGATGCCGTCGCCCAGAAGGTGTGTGCGCAGCAAGTCGACGAGCTCGGGGTCGTCCTTGGGCATGATCGAGGCCATCTCGGCGATGCTCACGCGCGCGCCCAAATGGCGGAAGGCTTGGCCCAGCTCGCAGCCGATCGGCCCGCCGCCGATGATAATCAGATGTCCGGGCCGCTCGGTCAGGTCGAACACCGTCTCGTTGGTCAGATAGGGGACGTCTTCCAGGCCCGGGATCGGAGGCACGAAGGGCCGGGATCCGGTTGCCACGACGAAGCGTTTGGCGCGGATGCGCACGTCTCCCGCCTCGATCTCGTTCGGTCCGACGAAGCGGGCCATGGCCTCGATCACGCGCACGCCCAGGCCTTCGAAACGCGCGACCGAATCGTGGGGGGCGATGGTCGCGATGACGTCGGCGACATGATCGTGGACCGCCCGGAAATCGATCCGTGGGGGACCGAGGCCAATGCCAAGCCGTTCGGCTGCCATGGCCAGCTTCGCCGCTTTGCCGGCGGCGAGGAGCGACTTCGAGGGCACACAGCCGTAGTTCAGGCAATCACCGCCCATCTTGCTGCCTTCGACCAGCACCACCTCGGCACCCATTTGCGAGGCGCCCGCGGCGATCGACAGGCCCGCCGAGCCGCCGCCGATGATGCAGATGTCCGTGTCAACCCGTTCGCTCATGAGGCCGGCTCCTCTATCGCCGCGCTTCTACCAGCTCAGCTCGCATCCGAGTTCTTGCCGCGGCGAAAGCGCTTATACGCGAGGGGCAAGGTAGCAAGCACCACGAGGCCGACGATGGGCAGGATGTACTGCGGCTCCAGGATGATGCTGGCGAAGTCGGGCGGGTTGTCCGGATCGAAGTCTTCGAGGATCTGGCCGATGCCGCCGCCGACGCTGGCGAAGACCAGGGTGCCCGGCATGATCCCGAAAAAGGTGCCGAGGACGTAATTGCGCAAAGAGACGCCGAGGAAGCCCGGGACGATGTTGACCAGCCAGAAGGGGAACAGCGGGATCAGCCGCAGGACCAGCATGTAGGTCAGCTCGTTCTCGCGGAACCCCGCCTCCATCTTTCTGAGAAAGGGTCCGGCGCGCTTGCGCAGCAGCTCGCCGAAAGCCGTCTTGACGGCGAGGAAGATCGCCGTTGCGCCGAGGGTGGCGCCGACAATGACATAGCTGGCGGCAAGCACCGTGCCGAAGAGAAACCCGCCCGCCAGGGTCAGCACCAGGCCGCCTGGGATCGAAAAGGCGATCACCACCGCGTAGATGGCGACGAACCCGAGCCCGGCGAGAATCCCGTACGCCTCGACCCATCCGAGCAGCGTCTCGCGATAGTCACGTAGCGCCGAAAGGCTCAAATACTCGTCCCAGCCCATCTGGCGGGCGGCCAGGAAGCCGGCGGCCAGGATGATCAAGGGAAGGAACCGTTTCAAACTTCCGCTTTTTTTCCGGCCGTCGGGCTCGCCGTCGTTCGCATGCTCGTCGGCCATGGTTTTCTGCCCTCGTGACGGGGTCTGATCTTGCCGCGCTATCGCCGGCTTGGCTACCCGGCTCTTGCGCGGCATCGCGAATGTGCTGGAAAAGCGCCGTCGAGCGAGGGTTTTGCCATATCGAGATCTCCTAATGCACACATGGTCCTTAGTGCCGCTATTTAGAGAGTGCGCCTTGGCTGCACCAATCACCAAGCCGTGAGGGTGGGGGTGATCTCGGTCCCAAGACCGCGAGCGATCGTTGACAGACCGCCGGCACGTGCTTAAAAAGCCCGCGACTTTAATAAATCCGGACAACGGAGATCCTAGCTGTGAAGCGCACCTATCAACCCAGTGTGCTCGTCCGTAAGCGTCGGCACGGCTTTCGCGCCCGCAAGGCGACCGTCGGCGGTCGTCGGGTGCTTGCCAATCGTCGTGCAAAGGGACGCAAGCGCCTCTCCGCTTGAACGGTGATGCCGGCGCTGCGGCCGTTGCGGACCAGGCGTCAGTTTCTGGCGGTCAAGGCGGCACGCAGTAAGTCGGTGATGCCGGGCCTCATCCTGCAAGCGAGACGCCGCCCCCCGGCGGAAGACGAGCGGATGGAACCTTGCACGAACGGCGCGCAGCGCGATGTGCGCGTCGGTTTCACCGTGAGCCGAAAGGTCGGTAATGCCGTGCGGCGCAACCGCGTCAAGCGCCGGCTGCGCTCGGTGGCGCGCAGCGTCCTGATCCTGGCCGGTCGGCCGGGGTACGACTATGTGCTGATCGGGCGAAAGGGTACGGTCGATCGGGAATACGCCGATCTTCTCGGCGACCTGGAAACGGCCCTTGAGCGGGTGAGTCGCGGGCATGATCACGGTCATCGTCGACAAACCCGGGAGGAGAGGCAAAGGTGAGTATCGTCGCAAGAGCGCTGATTGCCGCACTCGGAGCCTATCAGTATCTGATCTCGCCGCTGATCGGCCCAAGTTGCCGCTTTCACCCGAGCTGCTCGACCTATGCCGCTACCGCGATCGCGCGCCATGGGGCGGCGAAGGGATTTTATCTAGCCACCACGCGCGTGCTCAGGTGCCAGCCCTGGGCAGCCTGGGGCGAGGATCCGGTGCCTGAGAAATTTACCTTTCAGCCCTGGCGCATTATGACTTCACCCCCTAAAACCTCTCCACTCGGGACAGACGGCGGCGCGGCGCGCTGAGGATTTGGGCCGACAAGCGTAAAGCGGAGCAGCAAGCGCGATGGATCAAAAGAACCTCATCCTGGCGATCGTCTTGTCGGTGGTCATTCTCGTCGGCTTTCAATTCTATATGGAGCTTTACGGGCCCAAGCCGCCGGAGACGCCGGTCACCACCACCGGCGAGCAGGGCGGCACGCCGGGCGAGGCGCCGCCGACCATCATACCGGAGGATGGAAGCCCGGCGCCGGCCACGGCGGTTGGGGAGGGCAGGCCGGAGGCACTGGCCGAGGCCGAGCGGGTCACGATCGGCTCCGGTCGCTTGGAGGGCTCGCTCGCCTTGACCGGCGGGCGGATCGACGACCTGGTGCTCAAGCAGTATCGCGAGACGCTTGATCCCGAAAGCGACAAAATCGTGCTTCTCTCGCCGCCCGGTGTGGAGCGACCCTATTACACGGCGTTCGGCTGGACCTCGGCCGACGACACGCTGAGCCTGCCGGATGGGCAAACGGTCTGGCGGAGCGATAGCCAAACCCTGGGGCCTGGTGATCCGGTCCTCTTGTATTGGGAAAACGGCGAGGGCTTGCGCTTCGAGCGGGAAGTCGCGCTGGACGACGGCTATCTTTTCACCGTCACGCAACGGGTGATCAACGAAAGTGATCGCCCGGTCACGCTGGCGCCCTACGGCCTCGTCTCACGCACCGGCACGCCCGACGTGCTCGGCTTTTACATCCTGCACGAGGGCCTCATCGGGGTCTTCGACGGCACCTTGGTCGAGGTGGATTACGACGACCTCCAGGACAAGGGCACCGTAAAGCAAGAATCGACGAGCGGTTGGCTCGGCATCACCGACAAGTATTGGCTGGTGGCCTTGCTGCCCGACCAGGAGCGGACGGTCAATTCGCGGTTCGTCCACAGCGCCAAGACGGGGAAGGACAAGTATCAAGCCGACCTTCTCTACGATGCCCTCACCGTGCCGGCGGGCGGCAGCAAGGAGATCTCCAGCCGTGTCTTCGCCGGTGCCAAGGAGGTGCTGCTCCTGGATGGGTACGAGGACCAGTACGGCATCGACTCGTTCTGGAAGGCGGTGGATTTTGGTTGGTTCTTCTTCCTGACCTATCCCTTGTTCTATGCCATGCATTGGCTATACGAGATCTTCGGAAATTACGGTGTCGCCATTCTTGTGCTGACGGTTGGCATCAAGCTCGTCTTCTTTCCCTTGGCCAACAAGTCCTATGTGTCGATGGCCAAGATGCGCAAGCTGCAGCCGAAGATGCTTGAGCTGCGCGAGCGCTACGGCGACGACAAGCAGAAGCTGAACCAGGCGATGATGGAGCTCTACAAGAAGGAGGGTGCAAATCCATTGTCGGGCTGTCTGCCGATCCTCATACAGATCCCCGTCTTCTTCGCCCTTTACAAGGTGCTGTTCGTGTCGATCGAGATGCGCCAAGCGCCCTTCTTCGGCTGGGTTCAGGATCTCTCCGCGCCGGACCCGACCTCCTGGATCAACGGCTTCAGCCTTTTGCCTTGGGAAGTGCCGGATCTGGGCGCCTTCGCCGTCGTCAGCATCGGCATCTGGCCCATTCTGATGGGGCTCACGATGTTCTTCCAGATGCGCCTCAATCCGCAGCCGCCCGATCCGATTCAGGCTAAGATATTCGCCTTCATGCCGCTCATCTTCACCTTCCTGCTGGCGCAGTTCCCGGCCGGTCTGGTGATCTATTGGACGTGGAACAACCTGCTTTCCATGCTGCAGCAGATCGTGATCATGAAGCGCGCCGGGGTTCCGATCGGACGGCAGGCGACGCCGTCGAAGAGCTGACGGCTCTTAAAAGGGCGAGACTATGGGGCAAGAGGCATCCTCGCGGCCCGACGACCCTCTCGACCTGGAGGCGGGGCGGGTGCTCTTTGCTCAAGAGTGCCGGTTTCTCGCCGGTGTCGCGCAGGAGTCCCAACTGCCTGATCTGGGTTTGCCCGAGGTTGCCTTTGCCGGCCGCTCCAATGTCGGCAAGTCCAGCCTGGTCAATGCCTTGACCGGCCGGCGCACCTTGGCGCGAACCTCCAACACGCCGGGGCGCACGCAGCAGCTCAATTTCTTCGATTTGGGCGGCCGTTTGACCCTGGTGGATTTGCCGGGTTACGGGTTCGCGCGCGCCTCGAAGAGCTCGATTCGACAATGGACGGGCTTGGTCCGTCGCTATCTCCGCGGCCGGCGCGAGCTGGTGCGGGTCTGTCTGTTGATCGACGCCCGTCATGGCATCAAGGACAGCGACCGCGAGGTCATGGCGGTGCTTGACGAGGCGGCGGTCTCCTATCAGATCGTGCTGACCAAGATCGACAAGGTGAAGGCCGGCGCGCGGAATTCGACGGTGCAAGCCGTGTCAGTGGAGGCGGCACGCCATCCGGCGGCCCACCCTCAGGTCGTCGGCACCAGCGCGATCGAGAAGGACGGGATCGCCGAGCTGCGTGCCGCGCTGGCGGCGCTGGCGATACCGGAGGCGAGCGGCTAAACTTCAGGCCCGCCTGAAGGGGGCAGAGATGGAAAAGCGTGCCTATTCCGAGGTCAAGAAATGGCTGCAGGCCGCGCAGACCATTACCGAGGCGCTGCCGTTCATGCGGCGCTATACCGGCAAGACCTTCGTCATAAAATATGGTGGTCATGCCATGGGCGACCACAAGCTCTCCGAGCTCTTCGCCAAGGACATCGTCCTCTTGAAGCAAGTCGGCATCAACCCGGTGGTGGTGCACGGCGGCGGACCGCAGATCGGCCAGATGCTCGATCGCTTGAAGGTGAAGAGCGAATTCGTCGATGGCTTGCGCGTGACGGACGCGGCGACGGTCGAGATCGTCGAGATGGTCTTGAGCGGCTCGATCAACAAGCAGATCGTCAGCGCCATCAACGCCGCCGGCGGGTCCGCGATCGGCATTTCCGGCAAGGATGGCGACCTGCTTCAAGCCCGCAAGTTGCAGCGCACCAAGCGCGACGACGACTCGAACATCGAGAAAGTGCTCGATCTCGGCTTCGTCGGCGAGCCCGAGCGCGTCGATCCCACCGTTCTGGAGAGCCTGACCAGCTCCGGCATGATCCCGGTGATCGCTCCCATCGGGATCGGGCCATCGGGCGAGACTTTCAATATCAACGCCGATACGGCGGCCGGCGCCGTCGCCAGCGCGCTCAAGGCGACACGGCTCTTGATGATGACGGATGTCGCCGGTGTCCTGGCCAAGGACGGCAATCTCATCGCGGAGATTTCAGTCGATGAAGCCGCGGCCCTATGTGCGGACGGCACGATCTCGGGCGGCATGATCCCGAAGGTCGAGACTTGCGTGTCGGCGGTGCGCGACGGGGTTGGCGCGGCCGTTATTCTGGATGGCCGCGAGCCTCATTCGATGCTGCTTGAGATCTTTACCGACCGCGGGATCGGGACCCTCTTGAAGGGGTCATGAAGGGCCGGGGCGCCGCCGCTTGCGTCACCTCGAGGCTTGGCGCCTGGTGTCCCGTTGCATGAGGCTCTCGAAGAACTCGATTTGCCAGCGCATCTCCTCTTCGGTGAGAGGATAGCTACCGTCATCGCGCGCATAGAGCGCTTTCTTGGGCATGATCCCGCCGAGCTGGAATTGAATCTGCGTTGCCAGGTGCATGGTGAGGCCCGCTTGCCAGGCGATTGCCGTGATCCCCTTGGCCGACCCGGATTGCAGGATCTTCTCGATGAAGCTGCGTGGCCTATGGGACAGTGTTGCGATGCCGTCGATTACGACATCCTTTTCGCCGGCCACCAGAGCTTCGGACAGGACCTCGGAATCGAGCCGTTCGGATGGGTCGGGCTGCTCGCTCTCATCGGGTGCCGCCTCGTCGTCGGTCTGGGACTGCATCCGCC
>JBFELD010000144.1:0-6672 GCA_041552375.1 Kiloniellaceae bacterium
GAAGGAGCTGGGGCTGGAGGCGTACGGCCCCCCTTTCGCCGAGAACGACATCGACGCCGGCATGTTGGTGCGCCTGACGGCCGAGGACCTGAAGGAGATCGGCGTCACCTCTGTCGGCCATCGACGCAAGCTGCTCGACGCCATTGCCGATCTCGATGGGCAAGCGGTGCCGAGCGATCCGCCAAGGGCCGTTCCAGATGACACGCCATCCGCCGGCGAGCAGAGACAGGTCACTGTCCTCTTCGCCGACCTCGCCGGCTTCACCAGGCTCTCCGAAGAGCTCGGCGCCGAGGAGACCCACGCCCTGCTCAATCGCTACTTCGAGGCCGTCGACGGCATCGTCGCCGGCTACGGTGGCCATGTCGACAAGCATATGGGCGACAACGTCATGGCCGTCTTCGGCGCGCCGGTAGCTCACTCCGACGATCCGGAGCGTGCCGTGCGCGCCGCCCTCGATGTCCACAGGGCCATGTCGGCGTTGAGCAATGACTTCGGACGTCCGCTTTCCGCTCATATCGGGATCGCCAGCGGTCAGGTCGTGGCCAGCGGCACCGGCAGCGATACCCACCGTGAATACACCGTGACCGGCAAGGCGGTGAACCTGGCCTCCCGCCTCCAGGACAAAGCCGAGGCGGGTGAGACCCTGATCTCCCATAGCGTTCGCGAGGCCGTGGCCGCTTGCACCGACTGTGCCACCGTCGGAGAGATTGAAGTCAAAGGTCTCGCGACACCGGTGCGCGCCTGGCGGCTCTTTGGTTTGATCGGCGACAGCGACGAGAGAAGGGGCAGCCCTTTCGTCGGCAGGCGTAGCGAGAAGCGGCTCTTCTCGACCATGGTCGAGGACTGCCTGGAGACCGATAGCGGTCAAGCGCTGTTGGTTCGCGGCGAAGCCGGCATCGGCAAGACGCGACTGGTCGAGGAGTGTGCCGCGATCGCCGCCGGCCGGGGGCTTGCCGTTCACAAGGGCCTGGTCCTCGACTTCGGCGTCGGCAAGGGCCAGGACGCCGTGCGCTCTTTGGTGCGGAGCTTTCTCGGCCTGGCCCCTGGCAGCGGCAAGGCCGAGCGTACCGACGCGATGGAGCGGGCCATCGAAAGCGAATGGCTGGTTGCCGACGACCGGGTCTTCGTGAGCGACCTGCTCGACCTGCCGCAAGCGACCGACCTCAGGTCGCTCTATGACGCCATGGACAATCAGACCCGCAATGCCGGCAAGCAAAATGCCGTCAGCAAGCTGATGCGCGCACTCAGCAATCGGCAGGCACTTCTTATCACCATCGAGGATATTCATTGGGCCAAGCCCTTGACGCTGGAGTATTTGGCTCGGCTGGCCTCGGCGGTCGGCGACTGCCCGGCGATCCTGGTCATGACCTCACGTTTGGAGGGCGACCCGTTGGACCAGGCCTGGCGGGGGACACTGCGAGGCAGCCCGCTGACGACCATCGACCTGCAGCCACTGCGTCCGGCCGAAGCCGAAGAGCTGGCCAATGAGTTCACCGGTACGGCCGGCGAGTTTTTACGGCAATGCATCGCCCGCGCGGAAGGCAACCCGTTGTTTCTCGAACAGCTGCTCCGCAATGCCAAGGAAGGAGCGCTCAACGACGTGCCGGGGTCGATCCAAAGTCTGGTCCTGGCCCGGATGGATCGTCTCGACCCGCGCGATAAGCGCGCGCTGCAAGCGGCTTCGGTGGTCGGCCAACGCTTCACGCTGGAGTTGTTGCGCGAGCTCATCGAGGATCCGGAATACCGGTGCGACGACCTCATGGCGCACCGCTTGATACGTCCAGAGGCCGGCGGCTTTCTCTTTGCCCACGCTCTGATCCTGGAGGGCGTCTACTCGTCATTGCTGCAGGCCCAAAGGCGCGCCTTGCATCGCCGCGCGGCGGATTGGTTCGCCGAAAGGGACCTCGCCTTGCGCGCCGAGCACCTGGATCGCGGTGAAGACCCCGAGGCCCCCGGCGCCTATCGGGAGGCGGCCCGGGCTCAGATCAAGGTCTATCACGACGAGCGGGCCATGGAGCTGGTCGAGCGCGGCCTGGCAATCGCGCAGTCCGACGCCGACAAGGTCGAGCTGACGTGCCTGAAGGGCCTGATCCTGCACGATCTCGGGGCCATCGCGGAAAGCATCGAGACCTATCGGAGTGCATTGGCTTTGGCCCCCGACGCGGGCGGGCGTGCCCACGCCTTATACGGCCTGGCCGCCGCGATGCGTGTCACCGACGAGTTCGATCAGGCGCTGGAAGCCCTCGGCCAGGCGCAAGTCGACGCGACCAAGGACGGGCTGACGTTGATGCTGTCACGAATTCACCATCTGCGCGGCAACCTCTATTTCCCAATGGGCAATATGGACGGCTGCTTCGAGGAGCATAGCCAAGCTCTCGATTATGCCCGCCAGGCCGGCTCGCCCGAGGGCGAGGCGCGCGCGCTCGGGGGCCTCGCCGATGCCATGTACGCGCAAGGCCGCATGCGAAGCGCCCACGACCGCTTTCAGGCCTGTATCGACCTCTGCCGCGCGCACGGTTTCGGCCGCATAGAGGTGGCGAACCTAAGTATGCTGGGGCTGACGCGCTGCTACCTCGGCGATCTGGAAGGAACGAGCAAAATCTCCCTGGCCGCCTGGGAGGCGGCCGCACGCGTGGGTCACCACCGCGCCGAGATGGTCGCTTGCCTGACCGTACCCTATGTCGCGTGGGAATCAGGAAACTCCGAGCTGATCGACAAGGCGCTCGCACGGGCTACGGAAATTGTCCGGCAACTGGGCGCCAAACGCTTCGTACCGGACTGCCTGAACTTCCAGGCGCGAAGCCATATCGTTCGAGGAGACCGCGCAGCGGCGAGCGAGCTGATGCGAAAGGCGATCGCGATCAGCCGGGAGACCGGGATCACCTATTGTGGACCGCGCGTCTTGGGTCAACTCGCGCTCGCCACCGACGATCCGGCCGAACGCGAGAGCGCGATCCACGAGGGGCTCGCTATCCTCCAATCCGGAGCCGTCGCCCACAACCACTTCTGGTTTTATCGTGATGTTATGGAATCGATGCTCGAGGCCGGTCGATGGGACGATGCGGAGAACCATGCCCAGGCGCTCGAGGATTTCACCCAGGCCGAGCGCTTGCCTTGGACCGACTTCTACATTGCTCGTGCCCGTGCCTTGGCGCGCTTCGGCCGCGGCGCGCGAGACGCAGCATTGGCGGGCGAGCTGCGACGTCTGCACGACGAGGCCGAGCACATAGGGCTGAAATCAGCACAACCATCGATCGACGGGGCCATTACGGCCCTGTCGGCGGATCAGTCGTCACGGTAGTTGGATGCCAGGCGCCCCGCGTCACGCCGCGATCAAGTAGAACTTGCGAAGCGTTTCCGTGATGTGCCAAGTGCACTTCGTGCCCTTCGGGATGAAGAACGTATCGCCGGACGTGAAGGTCTCGGACTGTCCTTCGGGGGTCGTCACCGTCACCGACCCCGATATGACGGTCATCATCTCATGGGCCGGGTAACTCTCGATTTCTTCCTTGCAAGGTGCGGATTCCCACACCCCTGAGAGGATGGACTCGTCCGCCGTCTGGAAGTAGGTGTGGTTCACTTCCCGATGATCATCGCTGGTGAAGGTTTCGGGCGGGGTAAAGCTGGAGGGTTGCATCCCCGTCACCGGGTCGCCATTGGGCAGAAACCTGAAGACCGAGTTCGCCATCGACGTTTCCTCTCATTATGGTCGTGCCTTGAAAACTCACCGACCTCGATCATAGCCCTCGCTCGAACCGGAATCCAAGAGTTCCGGGACCCGCCGCGGCGGCACCGAGATATCACCCATCACAGCGCGCCCGAACGCCCACCGCTTCGAGATTGCCGGCCGATCTCAAATCTGCTCGATTGGCAAGGCAGCCTCGAAGGAACCCGACATGGTCTCGACTGACGAGCTTCAATTCTATGCGACCCAAAGTCCGTTCACCGATCCGGGGCGATTTGGATTTCTTTTCGATCATGCACCCGAGGACGAGCGCGATCTGGCCCGTTGGGTCCGCAATGTGCAGTTCCACGAGGTCTACGCGGCGCAGGCTGGGCTGGACCTGCCCGACGAGGCGGCGGGAGACCCGGCGACCTGCGATGGGGTGGTGCGCTACTTGGAGCCCACGCTCGAGCGCATCGTGGCAAGGGACAACCGGCCGCTGGATTGCGAGAGACCCAAGAACAAGTGCTTCATCGGGCTCTGCCGGGATTACGCCGCCCTGTTATGCGCCCTGCTCCGCCATCAGGGACGCCCGGCACGGGTCCGCTGCGGTTTCGCTTTCTACTTCGAGCCGGACGCAACCTTTGGCGCCGACCACTGGGTGACGGAGGTGTGGGACGCGGCGCAAGATCGCTGGCGCCTGGTGGACTCGGAACTGGATCCGGACCTGCCGCAACACCGAAATATCACCGTCGACCCCTTCGACCTGCCGCGCGACCGCTTCCAGGTCGCGGCGACGGCCTGGCGGCTTTATCGGGATGGCAAGGTCGACCCCGGCATCTATGGGGTGCTCGGCACCGATATCGCGGGCGCTTGGTTCATGGCCGGCAACGTGCTGCGCGACGTCGCGGCCTTGAACAAGCTGGAGTTGACCGTTTTCGACTGGTGGGGCCTGGGGACCGCGTTGTCCCTGGCCGGGCAAGTCGAGGATCGGCAATGCGCGGTCATCGATACGCTCGCCGCGGCAAGCGCCGATGAGGCCTTCGACTTTGCCAGCGTTCGGCGCCTCTATGACAGCTATCCCGAGGCCCGTCCGTCCAACCCGATCAAGGGCTGGCCAAAGGGTATGGAGGTCGATTTCGCCCTACCACTCGACTGAGTCTGCACCTGCGCCCGCCTCGCCCGGCCTGTCGCGCCGTCCAGATCAGCCGTCGCGGTAGTTCGGCGCCTCGCGGGTGACGGTCACGTCGTGGACATGGCTTTCGCGAAGGCCCGCGTTGGTGATGCGCAGGAAACGTCGGCGCTTCTGAAGCGCGGCGATGTCGGCGGCACCGGTATAGCCCATCGCTGCGCGCAAGCCGCCGACGAGCTGATGGATGACCGCCGTCGCCGGCCCCTTGTAGGGCACCCGACCCTCGACCCCCTCGGGAACCAGTTTCAGGCTGTCGGCCACGTCCTGCTGGAAGTAGCGGTCGGCCGAACCGCGCGCCATGGCGCCCAGCGAGCCCATACCGCGGTAGGACTTGTAGGACCGGCCCTGGTAGAGAAAGACCTCGCCCGGGCTCTCGTCGGTTCCGGCCAAAAGCGAGCCGATCATGGCCGCGCTGGCGCCGGCGGCGATCGCTTTGGCGAGATCGCCTGAGAACTTGACGCCGCCGTCGGCGATGACCGGAACCTCGGCGGCGCGGCAAACTTCGACCGTGTCGAGCAGCGCCGTCAGCTGCGGCACGCCGACACCGGCGACCATGCGCGTGGTGCAGATCGAGCCCGGCCCGATGCCGACCTTGACCGCGTCGGCGCCAGCATCGACCAGGGCCTTAGCCCCGTCCGCGGTAGCGATGTTGCCACCGATCACCTGGGCCTCGTTGGACAGGCGCTTGACCGCCGCAACCGCCTCGATCACCCGCGCCGAGTGGCCATGCGCCGTATCGACGACGATGACGTCGACGCCGGCGGCAAGCAACGCCTCGGCCCGGGCCTCGCCCGTTTCGCCGACACCGGTCGCGGCCGCCACCCTGAGGCGCCCTTGCCCGTCCTTGCAGGCGTTGGGATGGGCTTGTGCCTTTTCCATGTCCTTCACGGTGATCAGGCCGATACAGCGATAGGCCTCGTCGACCACGAGCAGTTTCTCGATGCGGTATTGGTGCAGCAGGCGGCGCGCCTCCTCGCGAGAGACACCCTCACCCGCGGTGACCAGGCTGTCCTTGGTCATCAACTCCGAGACCGGTTGTTCGCGGTCCTCGGCGAAACGCACGTCGCGGTAGGTCAGGATGCCGGCCAGCTTCTTGCTGTCACGCTCGATCACCGGGATGCCGGAGATGCGGTAACGCTCCATCAACGCCAGGGCGTTCAGCAGCGGCTCGTCCGGATAGATGGTGACCGGGTTGACCACCATGCCGCTTTCGAACTTCTTGACCTTGCGAACCTCATCGGCCTGCTCGGCAATCGAGAGGTTCTTGTGGATCACGCCGATACCACCGGCCTGGGCCATGGCGATGGCCAGGCGCGCCTCGGTGACGGTGTCCATGGCGGCGGACATCAGCGGAATACCGAGGTCGATGCCGCGGGTCAGGCGCGTGCGGGTATCGGTTTCGTGCGGCAGAACGGCGGACTCGCCAGGCTCCAGCAGAACATCGTCGAAGGTGAGCGCCAAGCGCATGTCCATGCCAACCTCCGTGTCGCTCGGCCCTGGGGTCGCGAGCCTGATTCGGTTGGCGCTGCATCATACACATAGGCCTTGGATTGCAAAGCGGATTCACCCTTCACCAGTCGTCTCAGCCGTCAGACTGCGTCTCGGCCCCGCGAAAACCGGTGGCCACGAGGTACATTTCGGCCGAGCCGGCACGACTGGCCTCGGGTTTGGCATGGCGAACCTTGGCGAAGCAGAGCTTCAACTCGGCCAGCAGATGATGCTCGGTGCCGCCCTGAAGCACCTTGGCGACGAAGCATCCGTCCGGGGCCAACACGCGCTCAGCGAAGTCCGCCGCCGCCTCGACCAGCGCCATGAC
>JBFELD010000145.1:0-6663 GCA_041552375.1 Kiloniellaceae bacterium
AACCATCATGTATAGGTAATCGCGAAGGATGACTTCTGAAATCCCCCAATGAGCCTCATAGGCCCTTAGGGATAGGCGAATGATGTTGCTCTTATAGCTGAGGATGTCTTCAACAAGGTCATTGAGGATCTCATCTACTAGGTCCACGACATCGACCTATCCCCGATCGGGCCCGATCCGGCGCTGCGCGCCGCCATCGAAGCGTTGTCGGGACGCAAGGTGATTTTCACCAACGGCTCGACCAATCATGCCCGGCAGGTTCTCAGGCAGCTCGATCTCGAGGCCCTGTTCGAGGACATTTTCGACATCGAAGCGGCGGATTACCTGCCCAAGCCTTATCCGCAGACCTATCACCAGTTGATCGCCAGAAACGGGATCGCGCCCGAGCGCAGCGTTCTGCTGGAGGATATGGCCATCAATCTGGAGCCCGCGGCCGAGCTCGGCATGACCACGGTGTGGGTCCGGGATCCCGAGCGTCTCGATGCGGCGCAAGCGCGCCCGGATTACGTTCATCACGAGGTATGCGACCTCACCGGATGGCTTCAATCGCTGCTGGGGTGAGTGTCGTGGGGCCGGGCCGGGCAATGCTTCGTTGACAGCCCCGCGTGTCTTCTCCATTTATCGCAGCGGCCACGGTCGGCCACGGCCGGCCACGGGCGGGGAGGAAAGAATGGACCGCGACGCTTTGAGAGTGACCATCGAGGAGGCCTGGGAGGCGCGCCAGGAGGTCTCGCCCGCGACGACCGGTGAGGTGCGCGACGCCGTGCAAGCGGCCATGACGTCCCTCGACCGCGGCGAGCTTCGCGTGGCGGAGAAAGGCGGCAATGGCTGGCAGGTCAACCAGTGGGCCAAGAAGGCCGTCTTGTTGTCGTTTCGCTTGAATGACATGGCCACCATTCCCGGCGCGGCGGGCAAGGACGCTTGCTGGTGGGACAAGGTTCCCTCGAAGTTCGAGGGTTGGACCGAGGACGATTTCAAGACCGCGGGCTTTCGCGCCGTGATCGGCTCGGTGGTGCGTCATTCGGCCTATATCGCACCTGGTGTCATCCTCATGCCCTGCTTCGTGAACCTCGGTGCCCATGTCGATAGCGGCACCATGGTAGATACCTGGGCGACGGTCGGCTCTTGCGCGCAGATCGGCAAGAACTGCCACATCTCGGGCGGCGCCGGCATCGGCGGCGTGCTCGAGCCGCTACAGGCGGGGCCCGTCATCATCGAGGACAACTGCTTCATCGGCGCCCGCTCGGAGGTGGCCGAAGGGGTCGTGGTGGAGGAAGGAGCGGTGCTCTCCATGGGTGTCTACATCGGCGCTTCCACCAGGATCGTCGACCGCGCCACCGGCGAGGTCTTCATGGGCCGGGTCCCGGCCTATTCGGTGGTCGTCCCCGGCACCTTGCCGGGCAAGCCCTTGCCGGATGGCAGTGCGGGCCCGGGGCTTTACTGTGCCGTCATCGTCAAGCGGGTGGACGAACGCACCCGCGCCAAGACCTCCATCAACGATCTGCTGCGGGACTGACGGTCATGTCCACCGCACCGCTCGATGCGGTGGAGCTGGCCCAACGCCTCATCCGCTGCCCCAGTATCACGCCGGCGGAGGGCGGCGCCCTCGACCTCTTGCAGGAGGTGCTGGGCGGTCTTGGCTTCGCGTGCCAGCGGCTCGTCTTCGAGGCGGATGGGACGCCACCGGTCGACAACCTCTATGCCCGTCTGGGCAGCGGCGGTACCAATCTTTGCTTTGCCGGTCACACTGACGTGGTGCCGGTCGGCGATAGCGCGGCTTGGACGGTCGACCCCTTCGCCGGGGAGCTGCGCGACGGCTGCCTCACCGGGCGCGGCGCGGCCGACATGAAGGGCGCGATCGCCGCTTTCATCGCCGCGCTGTCGCGGGTGCTGGCGGCGCGTGGCGGGGCCGCGGGTCTTGGCGGCTCGGTGAGTTTGCTGATCACCGGCGACGAGGAAGGTCCGGCGGTCAATGGCACCGTCAAGGTGCTCGATTGGCTTGGCGCGAAGGGCGAGATCCTCGATCACTGTCTCATCGGCGAGCCGACCAGCGCCGAGCGTCTGGGCGACATGGTCAAGATCGGCCGCCGGGGGTCGATGAACGGCACCATCACCGTTCACGGCGTGCAAGGGCACGCCGCCTATCCGCAGCTGGCCGACAATCCCTTGCATCACTTGGTGCGCATGACCTCGGCCTTGGTGGACGAGCCGCTCGACCAAGGCACGGAACACTTTCAGCCCTCCAGCCTCCAGATTACCTCGATCGATGTGGGAAATGGCGCCACCAACGTGATCCCGGCACAAGGCCGGGTGGTCTTCGACTGCCGCTTCAACGATTTGCATCGCAGCACCGATATCAAGCGCTGGATGGAGGAGAGATTGGATCGTGACGGCGCGCGCTATGATGTGGAGGTCCGGGTCTCCGGCGAGGCTTTCCTCTGCCCGCCGGGCCCCTGGTCCGATCTGGTCGCGGGCGCCGTCGAGGAGGTGACGGGCCACGCGCCCGAGCTCAGCACCAGCGGCGGGACCTCCGATGCCCGCTTTATCAAGGACCACTGCCCCGTTGCCGAGCTGGGCCTGCGCAATGCCACGGCTCACAAAGTCGACGAGCGGGTACCGCTGGAGGATCTGAACGCCCTGGGCGCGGTCTACCAGGCTGTGGTCGAGCGATACTTCCCCGCGTGATCCGCGGCGCGCCGGACCTACCGAAGGGACGGCGCCGATCCGCGGTCGGCATAGTCGACCGAGACCAGGTATAGCCCGTCGGGGGGTGCGGTCGGCCCGGCTCGGCGTCGGTCCCGCCCCTCCAGAACATCGCTGATCCATGCCGGATCCCGCTTGCCCTCACCGATGAGACGCAGCGTTCCCACCATGTTGCGGACTTGGTGATGGAGGAAGGAGCGCGCTTTCGCCTCGACACGGATCTCATCACCCGACCGCGCGACCGACAGCCGGTCGAGGGTCTTTACCGGTGAGTTCGCCTGACATTCGGCCGCACGAAAGGCGGAGAAATCGTGCTTGCCCTCGAGCCGGGCCGCGGCCTCGGCCATGGCGGGGACATCGAGCGGGCGCGGTACGAACCAGGCCCGGCCGCGTAGCAAGGCCAGCGGCGCGCGGCGGTTGACGATGCGGTAGAGATAGGCGCGGGCAGTGGCCGAGAAGCGGGCATGGAAGTCGTCCGGCACGGCCTCGGCCGCCAGAACGGCGACGGGTCGTGGCTTCAAGTGAAAATTCAGGCCGTCGCGCAGTTGGTCGAGACGAACCTCCTTGGCAAGGTCCAGATGCGCCACCTGGCCCAGAGCATGAACGCCCGCATCGGTGCGCCCGGCGCCTTGCAGGCTCGCCGTCTCGCCGCAAAAGGCGTGCAGCGCCTCTTCCAGCGCGGCCTGAACCGAGGGGCCGTTATCCTGACGTTGCCAGCCGACGAAGGGGGCGCCGTCGTATTCGATGGTCAGCTTGTAGCGGGGCATGGGAGCCGCGTTCCCTCGGCCAATGGGAAGCCGCGCAGGAAGTCCGCCGCCGCCATAGGGCGCCGGCCGGCGCGTTGCAGCTCCAGGAGGCCCAGCGAGCCCTCGCCGCAGGCGATGGTCATGCTGCCGTCTCCATGGCCGGGCAGGACCTCTCCCGGCTCACCCGTATCGCCGCGGACAGCGGCCCGCAGGACCTTGATCGTCTCCGCCTCGATCTCGAACCAAGCACCCGGCCAGGGGGTAAAGGCGCGCACCCGCCGCTCAAGCTCGCTTGCCGGTCGGCGCCAGTCGAGCCGACCTTCGTGCTTTTCCAGCTTTGCCGCATAAGTCACGCCGTCCGCCGGCTGCGGCTTCGCTGGCACGTTCTCGCCCACGGCAAACCGTGCCAGGACCTCCAGCATCAGTTGCGCGCCCAGCGCCGCAAGTCGATCGTGCAGCCCCGCCGCCGTCATATCGGGCGCGATCGGCAGGGCCTCTTGTCGGTAGACCGGTCCGCTGTCGAGCCCTTCGTCCATCTTCATGATCGAGATGCCGGTCTCACGGTCACCGGCCAGGACCGCCCGATGGATCGGCGCGGCACCCCGCCAGCGCGGCAACAGCGACGCATGCACGTTGAAGCAGCCCAGCCGGGGTGCGCTCAGAAAGGCCGGCGGCAGGATCAAGCCATAGGCGGCAACGACCGCGGCATCGAGCCGCAACGCCTGGAAGGCGGCGGCCTCACTTTCGGACTTCAGTTTGCTCGGGGTGCGAACCGGCCATCCGCCCGCCTCGGCCGCGCGTTGCACGGGCGAGGCTTGGAGACGATGTCCGCGTCCGGCGCGGCGTGGCGGCTGACAGTACACGGCGGCGATCTCGTGTCCGGCCGTGCCCAGGGCCTGAAGCGTCGGCACGGCGAAATCCGCGGTGCCGAAAAAGGCGAGGCTGAGGGCGGACATCGCGCCGAACTTTCAGGCCGTCGCGTACTTGGCCAGGGGCTTATCACCCCGCTTCGCCTTCGTGAGCTTGCGAAGGATCATATTGCGCCGGATGGCGGAGATATGATCGACGAAGAGAACTCCCTCCAAGTGGTCCATTTCATGCTGGATGCAGGTTGCGAGCAGGCCTTGCGCCTCCAGCTCCCGCCGTTCGCCCTTGCGGTCGAGAAAAGCGACGCGGATCAGCTCGGGCCGCACCACCTCCGCATAGTGGTCCGGCAGCGAGAGGCAGCCCTCCTCGTGAGCACTCGCGTCATCCGAAACCCAAAGCAGCTCGGGGTTGATCAAGCAATGGGGCGCCGGTGCCTCCCCTTCGTTGGGGCGCGCCACGTCGACGACGATGATCCGGCTCAAGACCCCGACCTGCGGCGCTGCCAAGCCGATGCCCGGTGCCTCGTACATGGTCTCCAGCATATTGTCGATGAGCTGTCGGAGCGCATCGTCCACAACGCTCACGAGTTGGCAGCGTTGCTTGAGTTTCGGGTCCGGCGCCGTGATGATGGGAAGAATTGCCATGAGGTTGTCGCGCGGTTGTCGCCTCTAGTCGGGGACGCTTCTCGACACGGCACATTATCGCCTCGAGCCGGCCGGGATTCGTCTTGACATTAGCGCTCGTCACGGCGGCGTCAAGATCGGGACTGGGCGCTGTTTCACATTGCCGGGCGATGCTTTAGGGTGCGGGCCGAGGAAAGGCTATGGACACGTCGGTCATTATCGCGCTCGTCGTCGGATCGGTCCTCGGCGCCGCCGTGGCTGTCGCCTTGTGGTGGCTTAGGCCTGGGCGAGGGCGGGAGGAAGAGAGGGCCGTGGCGGAACTTTCGGGCCGGCTCAGCCAAATGGCCGAAAGCCAGGCCGCGCAGCAAAGCCGTATCGCCGAGCAGCTCCAAACCCAGGAGCGTGCCGTGGCCAAGGCGTTGGAGGATCGGCTCGGCGATCTCGCCAAGAAGGTCGGCGACCGCCTGCAGGAGTCCTCCAACCGCAGTCATGAGACCCTGACCGACCTGCGCGAGCGCCTCGCGGTGATCGACAAGGCGCAGCAAAACATCACCGAACTCTCGACCCAGGTCGTGGGCCTGCAAGACATTCTCGCCAACAAGCAGGCGCGCGGTGCCTTCGGCGAGGTGCAGCTGCGTGATATCGTCGAGTCGATCCTACCGCCGTCGGTCTATGAGTTTCAGGTCACGCTCGCCAATAACCGTCGGGCCGATTGCCTCTTGAAGCTGCCCAATCCGCCGGGCCCCATCGCCATCGACGCCAAGTTCCCGCTGGAGAGTTTCGAGGCGCTGCGCCGGGCCGAGGGCGAGGTTCAGCTTCGCCAGGCGCGCAGCGCCTTCGCCGCCGACGTGCGCCGTCACGTCCGTGATATTTCCGATCGCTACATTCTACCGGGAGAAACCGCCGAGTCGGCGCTGATGTTCCTGCCGTCCGAGGCGGTCTATGCCGAGCTGCACGCCAATTTCCGCGAGGTCATCGAGGACTCCTTTCGCAACCGCGTGTGGATCGTCTCGCCGACCACCCTCATGGCCACCCTCAATACCGTGCGGGCGATCTTGAAGGACGTGCGCATGCGCGAGCAAGCGGGTCTCATCCAGCGCGAGGTCGGGGTCTTGCTGGGCGATGTGGAACGGCTGGTCAAACGGGTCGGCAACCTGGAGACCCACTTCGATCACGCGCGGCGCGACATCGACCAGATCAAGACCTCGACCGGCAAGATCGTCTCGCGCGGCGAACGCCTGACCGCCCTGGAGCTTGAAGACGAGCAGGTCGAAGCGAAAGAAGAGGCGATCCTTGACGAGACCCTCCGCCCCGCCCTGCCGGAAAGCTGACGACGATCACGTTCTGTGAGTTAGTTCTCAAGGACTTACTATTATGCCCAAAAGGCACTCGTCCTCTCTTGTCGCCTTAAACCTGGGGCCGTTGCCAACGGGCATTATTAATTCCACCCTCGACTTTGATCTAGAAGACGGCGATGTGCATTTGAGCATCAATGCTCAGAAGCACGCGGCACGACGGCATCCATACGATTATGCAAGATGTTTGCCTCATGTCGCCGCGGTGATTGCAGAGCCAATGTATCTGGGTGACGATTTTGCCAATCATGAGAAAATCGAAATGATAAGAGGCATCCCTGCTCTTGGCTCGGCGTTATTGGTGGCTGTCGAGGTTACCAGGGATCAACATGGCCGTTACAACATCACATCTTTTTATCCCATTTCTCA
>JBFELD010000146.1:0-6642 GCA_041552375.1 Kiloniellaceae bacterium
GACGGCCGTGATCTCGATGCTTGGGAAAAAGCGCTCACGCCCGGCACGGCGGCGGTCTTTCTCGAGACCCCCTCCAACCCGATGCTCGAGATCATCGACCTGAAGGCGGTCTGCGACATGGCCCACGCGGTGGGCGCCTCGGTGGTGGTGGATAACGTCTTCGCCACGCCGCTCCTGCAAAAGCCTTTGGATTTTGGTGCCGACGTCGTCGTCTACTCGACCACCAAGCACATCGACGGCCAAGGCCGCGCCTTGGGCGGCGCCATTCTCGGCACCGCGGATTACGTGAAGGAAAAGCTCACCCCCTTCATGCGCCACACCGGCCCGGCGATGAGCCCCTTCAACGCCTGGATCATGGTCAAGGGTCTGGAGACCTTGGAGCTTCGGGTCGGGCGGCACTGCGAAAACGCCCTGGAGACGGCAAGATTTTTGGAGCAGCAGCCCGGCGTCGAGGCGGTCCATTACCCCTGGCTCGAGAGCCATCCTCAGCACGCTTTGGCCAAGCGGCAGATGGCTGCGGGAAGTTCGATCCTGTCATTCGACCTGGAAGGCGGAAAGGGCCGCGCTTTTCGCTTCCTGAATGCCCTGCAGTTGATCGATATCTCCAACAATCTGGGCGATGCCAAGAGCCTGATCACCCATCCCTCGACCACCACCCACCAGCGGCTGAAGCCGGAGGAGCGCGCGGCCCTGGGCATCGGTGAGGGCTTATTGCGGCTGTCGGTCGGTCTCGAAGACGTCGAGGATCTCAAGGAAGACCTGATGCGCGCCCTCGTCGTCTCCCAAGGCTAGCGCGTCTCCGCCTCCTCCTCACACCGACTTGGCCGCTCGGCTGAGAATGGTCATCTTTTCCTTCGCCATCTCGCGGGTGAAGTAGCCGAGCCCGCAGTCGGGCGCGGCGATCAGCCGCTCGGGCGGCAGGTGTTCGAGGGCGGCCCGCAGGCGCTCGCGGATCTCCTCCTCGTTCTCCAGGCGGCTGGAGGCGATGGTGACGAGCCCCAGGATCACGGTCTTTCGGGTGAAGAGGTCGAGCAGCGCGAGGTCGTTGTGCCGGTGCGCGTCCTCGATCGAGATCGCATCGACGGCTGAGCGGTTCAAGGCCTCGGCCAGATCGAAGTAAGCCTGCGGGTCGGCTTTCGGGTAGTCGGTATCGTCGAGCTTGTTGGGATAGCCGCAGCACATGTGTACGACCTTCGAGACGTCGGTCGGCAGCCCCTCCCAGCAGCGGTCCAGATCCTCGATCCCAAAGGCCAGCGCTTTGTCCGGATAGCGGGCGAAGAGCGGTTCGTCGATCTGGATGTAGCGGCAGCCGGCCTCGGCCAAGGCCCGAACCTCGGCGTTGATGGCGGCAGCCAGATCGTGCCCGAGCTTCCGTTCATCATCGTAGAAAAGGTCGACCGAAGTATCGGCGATGGTCATGGGCCCGGGTAGCGTCACTTTGACCGGATGGCCGGTTGTCGCCTGGGCGGCCTTCCAGTCGTGGGGCAGGAACGGCGCGCGTGCCTTGACCGGGCCGACGATGCCCGGCAGCTCCACGGTATAGGCTCCCTGACGAAGCGACTTGGGTGTCAGCTTCTCGAAGTCGAAACCGTCGAGGTGGCGGCAATGATAGTGGATGTAGTTCTCGCGCCGGACCTCGCCGTCGGTCGGTATGTCGATGCCGCAGGACACCTGATCGGCGATGACTTGCGCGGCGGCGCGGGTGAAGATCTCGTCGGCCGTCTCGCCCATGGCCGTGATGGCGCTTTGATAGCTCTCGGTGGGCAGGCTCGTGGTCATGGCGTCCCGGGCGAACCAATCTATAACTGGCACGTAATCCGGCTTGGGGTAGGAGCCAATGGTCGTTGTGCGAAGCGGCATTCCGGGCCTCTCTGTGGTCTTCGTGGCCCGAGGAGTATCAACCGAACTTAACGATTTGAGTACCTAAAACGTGACCTCTGGCACCATCGAATTACTGGAGGATCGGCTTGCGTGCGGTTGGCAGTCGCGCTATCTCTTTTCGGGTTCAAGGGGCGGCGAGTTTGCACGATCGCCGATGTCAGCCCAAGGTCGGCCTTGCGATAAGGGACCGGCAGCGGGTGAACTGTGTTCCTGATGTATGTGCGATTGGAGACGAGACGTGGCGGTACCACTCATCCAGCAGATCCGGGTCGGGGCCTACGTGGTCAAGCAGCAGTTGCTTGGCCGCAAGCGCTATCCGTTGGTGCTCATGTTGGAGCCGCTCTTCCGCTGCAACCTGGCCTGCCCGGGGTGTGGCAAGATCGATTATCCGGACGAGATCCTGAACCGCCGGTTGTCGGTCGAGGACTGCATCGAAGCGGCCGAGGAATGCGGCGCTCCGGTGGTCTCCATTCCGGGGGGCGAGCCCTTGATCCACAAGGAGATCGGGCAGATCGTCGAAGAGCTGCTCAAGCGCAAGCGTTTCGTCTATCTCTGCACCAACGCCCTGCTGTTGGAAAAGAAGCTCGATCTCTTCAAGCCGACCCCCTATTTCACCTTCTCCGTGCATCTCGATGGCCTGGAGGAAGAACACGACAAGGCGGTGGATCAAGCCGGGGTCTTCAAGCGCGCGGTCGCCGCCATCAAAGAGGCGCAGCGCCGCGGCTTCAGGGTCAATGTGAATTGCACGCTTTTCGATAATGCCGAAGCGCCGAAGGTTGCGGAATTCCTCGACTTCCTCCGTGATCTGGGGGTCGAGGGGGTGACCATCTCCCCCGGCTATGCCTATGAGCGCGCCCCGGACCAGGAGCATTTCCTCAATCGCCGCCGCACCAAGGAGCTGTTCCGCGACCTCTTCCGCCTTGGCAAAGATCGCCGCTGGCGCTTCTCCCAGTCGAGCCTCTTCCTCGACTTCCTGGCCGACAACCAGGACTATCGTTGCACGCCTTGGAGCAACCCGACCCGCAACGTCTTCGGTTGGCAAAAGCCCTGCTATTTTTTGAGCGAAGGCTATGCGCCCAGCTTCAAGGCTCTGATGGAGGAGACCGACTGGGACTCCTACGGCACCGGCAACTACGAGAAGTGCGCCAACTGCATGGTCCACTGCGGCTATGAGGGCACGGCCGTCGATGACACCATTCGCCGGCCCTGGAAGGGGCTCAAGGTGGCCTTGAAAGGCATCGATACCGAGGCCCCGATGGCGCCGGAGATCGCACTCGACGAGCAACGGCCGGCCGAATACAGCTTCGAAGATTTCGTCGCCGAGGCCACGCAGCGTCCGCCGTCCGAAGAGCGGGACGGCGACAACGAGTCACGGCGGGCCGCCGAATAGTACCGGCGCCAAGGGCGCAAGGGCGCGCAGAGCCTCGTGTGCCTCCCGAGAGTCTTTTTCCAATCTTCTCAATATTTTGTAATTCCAGGGCGCTAGGGCCAGGCGCGCCGCCATCAGCAGCTTACGGGGTTGGCCGCGGCGGTCGATACTCCCCCTGACGATGGACGGCAGGCCCTCCGTCGCTTCGTCCAGGATGACGCGCAGGACGATAAAAGGTACGCCGGCCTCCCAGGCGACCGCGGCCACGGCATGACTTTCCATGTCGGTCGCAAGGGCCTGGCTCAGTGCGGCAAGACGCCGCTTCATTGCGGGCGAGGCGACCAGGTGGTCGCTGCCGGCTAGGCGCCCGGAATGCAGGTCAAGGCCCGCGCGGGCCGCCTCCTTTTCGATCCTCCCGCACCAGGGCCCGGCGCTTGGCAAGAGATGATGCTGAGGCGTGAAGACCGCGTGTGCGAGGACGATCTGGCCTCTTGTCAGCGCGGGATCGAGGGCGCCGGCGATACCGAAGCTGATCAGTCCCGAGGCACCTTCCCGCAAGAGGGCCCGCGAAACCTCGCGGGCGCGTCGTGCCGAGGCGCCGGCAACGCGGACGAGCGGTCGTGGGAAAAGTTTTTCAAGGTTGTCGGCGAGGTCTTCGGCGACCTCGGCTTCTGAGGCGAGCCCGGTGACCACGCCGACAGGCGCCGGCGCGGCCATCACATGCCGTGCGATACCGCGCGCGAGTTGCCGCGCATGAGATTGCGGTAACGGGCGAGCGCCCATAGTGGAAAGTAAGCCGCATAGCCGTGGTACTTCAGCATGAAGACACGGGGAAAGCCGGTTCCGGTCCAGTGCTGCTCGACCCAGCGGGCTCCCTCGCGCGGCGCGTTCTGGAGATACTCGATGCCGCGCTCCACAGCCTCGCTCTCCGCCTCGCCGGCGGCCATGAGGCCCAATAGCGCCCACGCGGTCTGCGAGGGGGTCGAAGTCTTCACCTCGTTCCGGCGCCCGGGTTCATAGCTGGCGCAGTCTTCGCCCCAGCCGCCGTCGGCACGCTGGCGCGCCGTCAGCCAGTCGACCGCCTTGCGAATGTAGGGTGCCGACATGTTCTCGCCAGCGGCATTCAGGGCCGCGAGCGCCGACCAGGTGCCATAGATGTAATTGACGCCCCAGCGCCCATACCAGGAACCGTCGGCTTCCTGCTCGCGCTTGATGAAGGCGATGGCCCGATGCACGGATGAATGCTCGCGGCCATAGCCGAGCTGGGCCAGCATCGACAGACAGCGGGCCGTGACGTCGACCGTCGGCGGATCCAGGAGCGCGCCATGATCGGCGAAGGGAATATGGTTCAGGTAGAGATGAGTGTTTTCGGGCTCGAAGGCACCCCAGCCCCCCTCGCGCGACTGCATCCCGATGACCCAGTCCGCCGCGCGCTTGACCGCCTCGGCCGTGTCGGCATTCCCGGCCCGGTCCAGCGCCAGGGCGACGACGGCGGTATCGTCGACATCGGGATAGTGGTCGTTGCGGTATTGAAAGGCCCAGCCGCCCGGCGCCAAGTTGGGCCGGCGCACTCGCCAGTCGCCCTCCGTCTCGGTGATCTCCCGCTCGAGCAACCAGGCCTCGGCCTTGCGGAAGGCCGGGCCTTCAGGGTCCTCGCCGGCCTCCAACAAGGCGTGCATGCCCAGGCAGGTGTCCCAAATCGGGGAGAGGCAGGGCTGGCAATAGGACTCTGTCTCGCTTCGATGGACGAGCAGACCGTCGATCGCCTCCATGGCGGTGACATAGTGGGGGTGGTCGCGCGGATAGCCCAGCGTATCGAAGGCCATCACCGCATTGGCCATGGCCGGGAAAATACCACCCAGGCCGTCCTTGCCGTTCAAGCGCTCGGTCACGAAGGTGACGGCGAGGTCGAGCGCCCGATCCTTGTTGAGTTTGGTCAGCAAAGGCTCGGTTCGCTGTAGGATCTTGTCGATGCCGACGAACAGCGCGCCAATGCGCGAGTTGGTCGCGTTCATCGGGTAGCGCGAGACCTCGGGCGGATCGAGAAACAGTTCCTCGATGGTCACGCCGCGCGGGTTGCGCGCACGTGGCTTCAGGTGCTGCAAGATCAAGAGCGGCACCACGACCGTGCGCGACCAGTAGGAGACTTTGGACAGGTGGAAGGGGAACCACTCCGGCAGCAGCATGATCTGGATCGGCATCACCGGAACGGCACGCCAGGGCACATGGCCGAAAAGGGCCATGGCGATACGCGTGAAGACGTTGCACTGGGCGGCGCCGCCGACCGCGTGAATGGCGGCGCGGGCTCGGACCATATGAGGAGCCTGCGGGTCGTCACCGGCCAACTTCAGCGCCCAATAGGCTTTGACCGACGCGGAGATGTTGATATCGCCGCCGTGAAACAGCGCCCAGCCACCATGGTCGCACTGGATGCGACGCAAGAAGGTCGCCAGCTTCGGCTCGAGCGTGGCGTAGTCGCCCTCGAGGTCATCGAGGAAATGGCGCAGGAAGATGTACTCGGCCGTGATCGTGGCATCGGGCTCAAGCTCGAAGAGCCACTCGCCGTCCGGTTCCTGACGCGCCTTCAGGTCGTCGGTCGTCTCTTGAATGAGCGAGTCCAACGCGCCCAGCCGAGCGATCTCGGCCTCGATGTGGCTAACCTTCGCATCCATGGTCTTTAAGAACCCGCCCCCTGTCGGTTCCGCGTGCTCATCCTGCGCCCTCTTGGGCGACATTCGCGCCCCGAATCGGAATGATTTAGCAGCTAGATAGCCGAACGGCAATGCCGCACCGCGGCAAGTCCGGACCGAACCGCTGATTCGATTGTTGCCGGATAGCCGGTATCGGTCCAATCACCGGCGAGGAAAAGGTTCTCATAGTCCGTCGCAGGGCCGCGACGTTTGCGCAGTTGTGCCGGGCTTTGTTTGAAGGTGGCACGTTTTTCCTTGATGATGCGGTGCGCCGGCAGGGGCTCATCGGCGAGACCCAGCGCTGCCGCCACATCGCGCCAGAGAAGCTCGGCCAGCTCATCGTTGCCACGTGCGGCCAAGGCATCGGCGGCGCTGACGGTGACGCTGGCGATCCGTTCGCGCAGGAAGATCCAGTCGACGGTGCCACCGACCAGGCCGAGGATGGGCAGGTCGGTTATCCCCCGCCAAGACCGCTCGGCTGTCTCGCTCAGCAGAAAATGGCCATTGACGATGGCCGAAGTCTCTTCGGGCGGGTCGAGCCCCGGGAGTAGCTGAGCGGCCACTGCCGGGGGCACGCTCAGGATTGCGGTATCGCCGGGTGATAGCTCGACCGTCTCATCGACCAGCTGTATTGCAGCGAGCCGCTTGCCGGAGAAGGTCAGATCGCGCACACGTCGGTTGAGCCGCAACTGCCCGCCATGC
>JBFELD010000147.1:0-6627 GCA_041552375.1 Kiloniellaceae bacterium
CAGGAGGCCGTTATACTGCTCGAAGACCGGCAACACCGATTGCCGGCTGGCCGAGGTGTAACAGCCGAGCACCGCCGCCACCTTGTCTTCCAACAGAAGCTTCTTCGCCTTGTCGTTGAAGACCTGGACCATTGACTGGGGATCTTCGACGACGGGCTCCAGCTTCTTACCCATAACGCCGCCCTTGGCGTTGATCTCCTCGATGGCCAGCAGCTCGGCGTTGGCGAGTGAACGCTCGATGATGGCGATTGTACCACTCAAGGAATGCAGGATACCGATCTTGATCGTGTCTCCCTCTTGGGCCTTGGCGATGTTCCTCACGAACCCATAGGGGGCCTTGGTGAGCGACAGTCCCGTCGCTCCAGCGCAAATGCCGGCGCTGCCCTTGAGAAACGTACGTCTGTTGACTCTTGCCATTTCGGTTCCTCCCCGTTCGCGTTTTCCTCATGTCGAAAAAACAAAAGCCTCCTGCCCATCGTGAACGATGTCGGAGGCTTCCTCTGCGAACCCAAATTTCGGCGGCGCCGTTGCCGCGACCTACTATGTAAAATTGTAGGTGCGGGAAAAAGCTAGCCCAGCACCATGTGCGAGTCAACGATGGCGGTCGCCACGGCGGCGATTGTCTGTCGCCGGTTCATGGCATTACGGCGCATCCACTCATAGGCCTCCGCTTCACTCAAGTCTCGCGCCTTCATCAAGATCTGCTTCGCCCGCTCGATATCGCGGGTGGCGCGCAGGGTTTCGTCGAGCCGCGCAATTCGCATCTGCAGTCGCCTGAAATAGAGAAACTGATTGCGCGCCAGCACCAACGCGGTGGCAATCGCATTGGCGGTAAGGGGGCGATGCAAGACGGCATCGGGCGAACAATCACAAAGCAACCGCACATCGTAGTGCTCGCCGGTCGGGAGAATGACCACCAGGGCCGAATTCGCCTCGCCGGGAGACCAGGGAAGGGCGTTGATCAGGCTTGCCCCATAATCGCAGATCAGGACGTCGTAGTCATCGGGAAGCTGTTGCGGCATGGGCCAGATGCGCGTCACGCTGGCGCGCGTGCGCTGCACCTCCCGGGCCAACAGGTCCAGGTCCGAGCCGGGGTCGGACACCACGGCGACCGATAGATCCTCGTATGAGGGTGCGGCTAGGGGCATGACCAGAGCGGCCTCGGGCCCTGTGGCATAGGGACCGGCCTCAAGGCACCGAAAAGGTGGCGGCGACCTCCATCATGTAAGGATCCGCCACCACGCTTCCTTTCGATTGAGACAGAATGTCGAACTGACCCGTCCGGTTGGCGCGGCCGACGCGCGACCAGAGATTGGCATGGCTGCATGACGGATTCATGGAGATCGGGCCTTGTGGTGCCTCCAGCTCCGATCTCAGGATCATCGGCCTCAGCAAATCTGCATTCATGGTGTTGGTCTCGGCCAAGGCGCGTGCCAGCAGATGCACCTGGAAATAGGCCGCCTCGGCACACATGTTGGTTGGTTCGTCGCCGCCGAATCGTTTCTTGTAGCGCGAGACGAAGGCGCTATTGAGTTCACCCTCGATACTTTGAAAGTAGGGCGCCGCGGTAATATGGCCCTCCCCGACGTCGTGCCCCATGGCACGGATTTCTGCCTCCGTTGTCGTCAGGCTCGCGCTCGGCATGACCTTGGGGTCAAAGTCCATCTCGGCATAAGTTTGATAGAGATAGATTGTCGCATTGCCGACCACTGTGGAGAAAATCGCGTCGGGATTATGGTTCTTGATATCCCGCAAGATCGGCAAAAGGTCCTTGCGGGTGGCACGGACCGGAATATAGGCCTCTCCGACGATCACCCCTCCACGCGCGGTCAGCAGCTCACGCATCGTGCGATTGGTCTCGCGCGGGTAAACGTAGTCCGAGCCGACGAAATAGAACCGCCGGCCGCCCTGTTGCAGCAGGAATTGGGCCAACGCACAGCTGTTTTGGTTCGGCGTGGCGCCGGTATAGATGATGCTGGGCGAATACTCGAAACCCTCATAAAGGGTCGGATACCACAACAATCCGTTCAAGCGTTCGACCACCGGGAGGACCGCCTTGCGGCTGCTGGAGGTATAGCAGCCGAAAATCGTCGTCACGTCATCCTCGACGAGCAGCTTTTGAGAATAGTAACGGAACAGGCTGTTCTCCGAGGCCGGGTCGTAGACGATGGGTAGCAGCTCGCACCCATTGACGCCGCCGGCCGCGTTGATCTCCTCGATAGCCAGCAAAGTCCCACGAAGCTGGGTCTGCTCTATGACCGCCATGACCCCGGTCTGGGAAAACAAGACCCCGACGGGCCAGGGCGCCAATCCGGAGGAGGATGTCCCGGATGGCATAGCCGACGATCCCCACTAGTTCGCGCCCATCACCTGTGGCGCTTAAGCCACCTTTGCCCGGCGCACGGTTATCGCTCCGGTCGGACAGCTTTTTGGTTGATTGCGCGATCGATGATAGCACATG
Organism: Kiloniellaceae bacterium; assembly: GCA_041552375.1. Lineage (GTDB taxonomy): Bacteria > Pseudomonadota > Alphaproteobacteria > Kiloniellales > Kiloniellaceae > JAJFGK01. Next base: position 2,462 of record JBFELD010000147.1, read on the forward strand.
TTTCCAAACGCGTAACCCTGATCGATCGCGCCCCGGAACACTCGCGGCCCGCGACTTTAGGTATCGGTTTCCGTCCAGGCCCGCGGTGCAATCTGTAGTATCAACGGAACGTTCACACGAAATACGGTGTCTTTGAGCATGCAGGCTGCGGACCCAAGACGCTGCGAGCCATTGCCGACGCCATGACCTGATCGGGCGACCTACTGGGCGTTGGAGTTATAAATATCGGCCGCAATACGCCATTCGCCACCGACATTGGTCCAGATGACGATGTATTTGCCTTCATCGCTCACCCGACCTTCGTCCGAGTCGAAGGCGAAGCTGTAGTGGCCATAGTCGTAGGCGAGTTCTCCAGATTGAGCGACGACCAGTTTGTCAGCGGCAAAGTCGACCGCCACGTTCGCAAGCTCACCCCAACTCTTCCACATTTCGACGACCGCACTGCGGCCAAGAACGGCTGGCGCCCCTTGTGGTAGGAGCATGGCATCGTCCGCCATCAGGCTTCCGATCTTATCGAAGTCGCGGTCCTTGAAAGCTTGAACCCATTGATGGTTCAGCTCGGTGATAGCCTCTTCGGCGCTCGGAGCCCCCTCCATCCCGCTGAAGGCGGCATCGGTCTCGGCCTTGAAAGCATCCAAGTCATACTGGTTGCCCTGCAGGACCGTGCTCCAATGGCGAACCAGGCTTGACATATGTACCGCCTCGCGGACCTCCTCTTCACTCGCGCCGAAGACCTTGGCCGCTTTCGTATGGTAGTAGATGCAGTAATGGCAGGGTATCTGCGCGGCGACACCAAGACCGATAAGCTCCCTATACTTCGGCGATAGGGCGGTGTTCTCGTTCAAATCGGTCTCTTTGATCATCGCCCAGCCGGCAGGCACCGCACTTTTCGGATAGACCTGCATGATCGAAGGCACGCCACCGAACATATCCTTCATCTCGGCATAGGCCGCATCGGCGTCTTGCGCCGAAGCTGCCGCCGGCATTAATAGAACGCTAACGAAAGCGACCCCCATGCAATGGCGCTTGAGCTTACCCATCACTGCCTCCCATATTGAGTTGTTGGATCATGACCACTCATATTAGCTTATCTCGATATTTGGATATGTGTCCAAGATCACACCCTGGGCGGTTTCCGCGGATGCCGAAGCTCGTGGGAGCCCGCAGGCCAATGACGGAAGACGGCGCGTGAAGACCACCCGCGACAGTGCTGCTCCGCACGCCACGGAGCGAGACGACCACATCGCCGAGCCACTGGCCGCATGGATCCTCCGAGAGTTCGACGCCTATTACGAGGAGTCGAGGGGCATTCCAGAGCGCGCCAAACAGGCCTTCGAAAGCCGCGATCACAGAGAGTCGCTGAGGTTGAGCCGACGCCGCCTCTCGATCTACAGCGAGAGCATCCATGCGCTTGCGCCGCGCATCATCGAACGCCATCCGCGCCTGGCTCAGAACAACGAATGCTGGCGCCGCGTCGAAGATGTGTACCTTCCCATGATCGAGGGGCGCTATGAAGCGGATCTCGCCTACGCCTTCCTCAACTCGGTTCAACGGATGATCCACCAGGGAGAGTGGCAACCGGTCGAGTACGCCTTCGGCCAAGGAAATCGGCTGCGCTCGGATCGGGATGCGCAAATCTACCGGGAGTTTCCCGGCGGTCCATCAATCTTGCCGGAGACGGCGATCGAGATCCTCTCCGTTCCGGACTTCGCGACGGGTTTTCGGGATAAGGACGACGACGCCTACCTCATCGTCGAGCGGATCAATGAATGGCTGGCCAGCACCGAGCCTATTCGTCGCTCCATCCAATCCATTCAGATGATCGATGCCGGCTTCTATCGCAACCGCGGTGCCTATCTGGTCGGCCGTCTCGTTCTCGAAGGGGGCATGGCGACCCCGTTCGTCATCGCGTTGCTCAACGACGAAGGCGGCATCTACGTGGATGCGGTTCTCCTCAACGAAACCGACTCGCATAACATCTTCAGTTCGACCTTGGCCAATTTTCACGTCACCAAGCCCTACTATCACGAGCTGGCCACTTTTCTTCACAGCATCATGCCCAAAAGGCCGGTCGGCTTGCACTACTCGACGATCGGCTTCAACCACGTCGGTAAGGTCGCGGTGATGAACGAGTCGAAGGCCGAACTGGCCGGCACGAACGAGAGGTTCGAGCGCGCCATCGGTTTTCCCGGCACCGTCGCGATTTGTTTTTCCGCGCCTTCGTCGGCTTACGTGCTCAAGGTCCTTCGCGACAGACCGACCGATCAATACAAGTGGGGTGAGTTCGAAGGGGTCGAGAGCGTTCTCGACAAATACCGGCGCGTGCATGAAATCAACCGCACCGGGAGCATGCTGGACAATATTCTTTACTACAATCTACGGCTTCAAAGAGAGTGTTTCGATGAAGCTCTGTGCCAAGAATTGCTGCAGGACGCGGGTGGCTGCGTAACCAGCTTTGAAGACTCTCTCGTCTTCAAGCACCTCATCACACAGCCGAAAATGATCCCGCTCCCCAACTACTTGGAGACCGCCGCCGCCGCGGATGCCGAAATCGTCGTCGAGAACCTCGGCCACTGCATCAAGAACAATGCCGCGGCCAATATCTTCAACAAGGATCTCGACGGCCGGAACTACGGTGTGAGCAAGCATCTGAAGGTCTACCTGTTCGACTACGACGCACTGGAGCCTTTTACCGAAATCAAGATCAGGACCAATCTGGACCGTATCGACGGTGAGGAGGATATTCCGGAATGGTTCTTCGAGGAGGGTGTGATTTTCCTTCCGGAAGAGCTGTCGTCGGGCCTGCGGATTCACGACCGCGATTTGATCCGCCGTTTCCGCAGCGTACATCGGGATCTGCTGGGCGTGGACTATTGGCAAAAGGTGCAGAACGATCTGTTGGCCCAAAAGGTGCCCTCCATCAGTGTCTATCCCGATGAGTGCAAATTGCTGCGCCAGATAGACCGCTTGGGAACCTATTATTGAAAGGCCATCGAACCGGGGTTACGCCGGCAAGGGGTCGTTGGCCGCCAACCGGTGATCGACGATGCCGACCGTTTCATCGATTTGCCCGTTGGACATACCGAGATCCCGGGCGATCAACTGCACCAGAACATCGACCCGCTCGATGAAGGGCGCGCCGGCGGCAATGGCCCGAGCTACGGACGACGGCTTCAGCAAGCTCTCCGCCGCCTTGGCGTACTTCTCGAACGGCACCTCGTCCGCCGGGTCGGCGCCCAAACGCCGCACCAGCTCGTTGACGAAGGCGTAGATGACCTCGGAGGCCACCAAATCACCGTGCACCGCATCACGGATCGACCGGGGCTCGTCCCGGGTGACGCAGCGATAGTTGCCGGTCAGCAGCATGCTCCACTTCGCAAGCGGCACGAACAGCGACTCATAAACGCGCAGCTTCACGGGCACGTCATTGCCGTCGAGACGCACCGCCGCAATATCGTTCTCGATTTGCTGGAGTATCGCGTTGGCCTTGTCATCGCCGAAGCGGGCCGCCTTGAAGTTCGTCGGCAAGCCCACATGAAGCACGTTGGCCTTCTCTTCCGGCGGACGGAAGGCCTGCGGGTCGGGGCTACACAGCGTCATCACCTCCGGGTCGAACCGTTCCCAGACCGTTGGATCGGTATAACTCGCCCCCAAATTGCTCGTATCGAGACCCGGGATCCGCTTGAGAAAGGTCAGCGGCGGCATGTTCATGATCGACAGGCAGGGAATACCGTCCTCGGCAATACGGATCAGCACTGTCCGCAGAGTATGGTGCGCGTACTGAGGCTCCTGCATGGCAAGCCCCACCAAATCATAACCCGAGGCCACGATTTCGTGCGGAACACAGACGGTGAGGCGACCCGGCAACTCCTTCGAGCGGATGGCGCGGTGTTCATTCTCGCCTTTCAGCTTGATCCGGACTTCCGTGCCCTCCGCGTCAATCAGCTCCGCGGTTTGCCGACGGCAAACCAAGGTCACGTCATGCCCCGCCATTAGCAGCTTGGTCCCAAGAAGGGAGCCGTAAGACGCGCCAAGGATTAGGATCTTGAATGCCATGTCATCGTTTTCCCGAATGATAGCCAGCCGCTGAATTCGCACGAGTTTATGTTCAGCTCGATAACGAGTCCACCGAGCGGCTTATGACACCCGCAACCGAAGGTCGCTCA
>JBFELD010000148.1:0-6585 GCA_041552375.1 Kiloniellaceae bacterium
CCCGGTTGGCATCGACACCGATCTGCACGGTTAGATCCAGCAAGGCCCGCTCGCCGTCGGTGAAGTGAGGGCTGGTCTTGTAGGTGTCGCCATCGAGGTCCGCGATCTTGGCATCCTGGATCCCCAGCATCGACGACAGCCGCTCGTGCTGAACGACGCAGTATTGGCAGTTGTTGCGCTGGGTCGCCTTGAGGATCAACAGCTCCTTGGTCAACCAGTCGATGTGCCCGTCCTTCAGGATCGCCATGATCATGTCGGTGAAGGGACCGCCGAGATCGGGCGTGTGGCCGAGCACCTTGAAGATGTTCAAGAGCGCTTGGAATCTCTCCTCCGCCTTGTCGTAAAAGGCGGCCGTCTCCGAGCTGGCCTGCTCGCGTTCCACCAGGCTAACGGTCATTCTGCTCTCCCTTTCATTTGAACGGTCGTTCCAAATTCGGTGAAAAAAAATCAGCTGATCAAGGCCTGCGCCTGCGCCGCCACACTTGCCAGCAACGCGCGCTCGGGCCGTGCCCGGGTGAAGACGCGCATGCCTACCAGGAGCGCCAGCAGGGCCTTGGCCGTTTCGCCCGGTATCACGTGCTCGGGGACCTCGCCGGTCGTCTTGGCCCGGACCAACCGATCGGCGAAGAAGGCTTCCATCTCAGTCAGTCCCTGAGAGACGATGCCCGCGACCTGCTCGTCGTGAGCCGAAAGCTCGAGTGCGGTGTTCACCAACAGGCAGCCCTTGCGCCCATCCCCCGCCAGTGCCCCCTGGATCACCTCGTCGAAGACCGCGAGTATGGCCGCGCGGGGCGAGGCCTCGGCCGCCAAGCGGGCGGTCCAATCGCGCCGATGTCTTTGGTCATAGCGGCGCAGCGCTTGTATGAACAAGGTCCGCTTATCACCGAAGGTCGCATAGAGACTGCCACGCCCGATCCCCATGCAGTCCACAAGGTCCTGCATCGATGTTGCCTCATAGCCCCGCGCCCAAAAGGCTTCCATCGCCTTTTGCAACGTCGCATCACTGTCGAAGGTCTTTTGCCAGGGCATGGCCCGAGGCTAGTTTGTTTGGAACGATCGGTCAATATGAATGAGCGCGCCGAGGATTTCGGCGGCGCAGGGGCTAAAGCACCTCGACCCGCACGCGGGCAAGGCCGTCGTGCAGGAAGCCCAACTCCTTGGCCGCGCGCTTGGAAACGTCGATGATGCGCCGCTTCACGAAGGGGCCACGGTCGTTGACCCTGAGGACCAGCGAGCGGTCGTTCTCGAGGTTCGTCACCCGCACCCGTGCACCGAAGGGCAAGCTCGGATGGGCCGCGGTCAAATCGTTCATATCGTAAGTTTCGCCGCTGGCCGTGGTGCGGCCGTGGTAGGGCACGCCATACCAGGAGGCGATGCCGACCTCGCCGGCTGTTCTGGCCGAGATTTCCGCATCGCCACCGCGCAGCGACGGATCGGCGGGACGCGCCGCAGGATCGGAGGTCGAGCCGCAAGCGGCCAACAGGCAGGACATGAGCACCACAGCCAAGGTCCCCTTGCCGCCGGCGCGCAAGGCCCGTTGGCGGGGAGGATGCCCGACGCGACAGACCAAAACTCCCCCGCGCATCGTCACTCGGGGATGATGCTGTTCAGGATGTCGCGCCAGGCGCGGGCAGATTGCTTTTCGAAGCCCTCGCACAGGTGCCCCGCCGTCTTGACGCACCAGCTTTCGCGCTTGACGCTGTAGAAGGCGACGGCCCGCTCGCGCGTCAAGGCCTGGGTGGCTTCGCTATCGCTTTGCTCGTACCTCATGCGGCGAGCCTAGATAGCGATGGTAAATTTTTCGCAAACCCGGCGCCGGAGACAGCCGGGCTTTGCGCCCCGCAGCCGATATCTACCAATCGTCACGTGACATAGATCAATGTTGACGCGGAGGTTGTGTATAGATTGAGGCTTATCGTCGCCCCAAATGGCGTCGAGCCAAAAAATATGTCCGTCCGGGGGACGGTCGATAGAGGAGGTTTCTAAGATGCGCTACCTACTGATCGGCCTCGCGCTGATGGGGATGATTGTCGTTGCGCCCGTCGCGAACGCCGACCCGATCAAGATCAAGTTCTCCCACGTCGTCGCGGAAAACACACCCAAGGGCCAAGGGGCCCTGATGTTCCAGAAGCTCGTCGAGGAACGGCTGGGCGGTAAGGTCGTGGTTGAGGTCTATCCTAGCTCACAGTTATTCGACGACAAGAAAGTGATGCAGGCGATCTTGCTGGGCGACGTGCAGATGGCGGCTCCGTCCCTGTCGAAGTTCAACAAGTTCACCAAGAAGCTTCAGGTCTTCGACCTGCCATTCCTGTTCGACGACATCGACGCCGTCGACCGTTTTCAGAACAGCCCCACCGGCAGGGCGCTTCTCGATTCCATGAAGGAGAAGGGGTACAAGGGCCTGGCCTACTGGCACAACGGGCTTAAGCAACTCTCCGCCAACAAGCCGCTGCGGCTGCCTGAGGACGCGGATGGGCTGAAGTTCCGCATCCAGCAGTCGGATGTGCTGGAGGCGCAGTTTCGCGCCCTCGATGCCAACCCCCAGAAGATGGCGTTCTCCGAGGTCTACAACGCCCTGCAGACCGGCGTCGTGGACGGGCAGGAGAACACCTGGTCCAACATCTATTCGAAAAAGTTCTTCGAGGTCCAAAAGTCCTTCTCCGAGACCAACCATGGCCTCATCGATTACCTCGTCGTGACCAACGCCAAGTTCTGGGATGGCTTGCCGGCCGACATCCGTACCGAGCTCGAAAATGCGCTTGCCGAGGCCACCGCCCATGCCAACAAGATCGCGCGCGAGAAGGCCGAAGGGGACCGCCAGAAAATCATCGACTCTGGCGTGACGGAAGTCCTCTCGCTTACCAAGGAAGAGCTTACGGCCTGGCGCAAGGCCATGGCGCCGGTCTGGGAGAAGTTCGAGGACGAAATCGGCAAGGACGTCATCGACGCCGCCCTGGCATCGAACGAGTCGAGCTGAGCCGTCCTCGCCGAGGCATCGAGAACAGGCGAGAGCGATGAGCTCATGCTTGGTCATATCGTAAACCGGCTGGAGGAGGCGGTAATAGCCCTCCTCCTCGCCGCCATGACCCTGGTGACCTTTTCCCAGGTGGTGGCCAGGTACGTGTTCAACACCGGTGCGGTCTGGGCGCTCGAGCTGACGCAATACCTGTTCGCTTGGCTGGTGCTGTTCGGCATGTCCTACGGGGTCAAGGTTGGCTCCCATATCGGCGTCGACGCCTTCGTCAGGAAAATGTCGCCGTCCATGCAGCGGATCGTCGGCATTGCCGCAGCCCTATTGTGCATGTGCTACGGCGCTATCGTCTTCATCGGTAGCTGGAACCTGGTCGATTTCACCTACGTGCTCGACATCGAGTCCGAAGACCTGCCCATACCGCAATGGGTACCGTACCTGATTCTACCCATCGGTTTCGGTCTCCTGTTCTTGCGGCTCACCCAAGTGACCTACCGCATCCTCAGGGGTCGCCAGAAGGGGTTCCAGCTCGCCGATGAGGTGAGGGAGGCCATTCAACACGGTAAGGAGCAGAAGCAAGAGTAGCGGGAATTGGATCACGAACGGCGCGATAGAAATCGCCGCGAGGCTTCAAAAATGGCAAGGGGGAACGGCCAGGCATGACCACCATATTTCTGTTCGTTCTGCTATTCGGGTTCATGTACATCGGCATGCCGATCGCCGTCGCGCTCGGCTTGTCCAGCGTGGCCACGATCCTCCTCTTCTCGGACGATTCGCTTGCTTCCCAGGCGCTGAAGCTGTTCAACACGATGGAGCATTACACGCTCCTCGCCATTCCCTTCTTCATTCTTTCGTCCCATTTCCTGTCGACCGGCGGCGTCGCCAAGCGCCTCATCCGCTTCGCCATCGCCTGCGTCGGTCACTTCAGCGGCGGACTGGCGATGGCCTCGGTGATGGCGTGCATGCTCTTCGCCGCGGTCTCGGGGTCTTCCCCGGCCACGGTTGTCGCCATCGGCAGCATCGTCATCGGCGGCATGGTCCAGGCCGGCTACAAGAAGGAGTTCGCCGTCGGCGTCATCGCCAACGCGGGAACTCTGGGAATTCTCATACCACCGTCCATCGTCATGGTGGTATACGCCGCCGCCACCGAAGTCTCGGTCGGCCGAATGTTCATGGCCGGCGTCATCCCCGGTCTCCTCGGCGGGCTCTTGCTCATGGGTGGGATCTATGTTCGCGCCCGCATGATCAATCTGCCGCGGCAGCCGAAGGCGTCTTTCCGCGAGGTGGTGGCAGCGGGAACGGACGCCATATGGGGGCTACTCCTCATTGTCATCATCCTCGGCGGCATATACGGCGGTGTCTTTACCCCCACCGAGGCGGCCGCCGTCGCCGCGGTCTATGCCTTCCTGATCGCCGTCTTCGTTTACCGCGACATGGGCCCACTCAAAGGCGTGCCATGGAGGAACCCCGATTCCGCCGCGGGCGTGGGTGTGATCGCCGTTCGCAACTTGGCGCTGTCGGTTCGCTCGATACCCAGACTGTTGATTGACGACGAGGTGTTCCACGTGCTGCTCGAGGCCGGCAAGGTGACGGTGATGCTGCTGTTCATCATCACTAATGCCATGCTTTTCGCTCACGTGCTGACCACCGAGCAGATCCCGCAACAGATCGCCGGCTTGATTACCGAGGCGGGCATGACCTGGTGGATGTTCCTCATCGTCGTCAACATCATCCTCATCCTGGCCGGCGACTTCATGGAGCCTTCGGCCATCCTGCTCATCATGGCGCCGATATTCTTCCCCATCGCGGTGCAGCTCGGCATCGACCCGATCCACCTGGGCATCATCATGGTGGTGAACATGGAGATCGGCATGGTCACCCCGCCGGTTGGCCTCAATCTTTTCGTCGCCGCGGGCATCACGGGCATGAGCCTGATCGAGGTGCTCAAGGCGGCCTTGCCGTGGATGGTCCTCCTGGTCATCTTCCTGATCCTCGTCACCTTCATTCCGCCCATCTCGATTTGGTTGCCCAACTCGCTGTTCGGCCCCGAGCTCGTCGATCTGGGTTGACGCAAGCCGCATGGCGCCGCAAAACATCACGGGGAGTGAGGGCGTTGAACGCCACCCCAAGGAGGTAGCGGCGCATGCAGTATGCTGTGCAGGCCGATCTGAGGGGCATGCTGACCGCGAGCCGGCGTTGCGTCGTTTTCACCGGGGCCGGCATCAGCACCCAGTCCGGCATCCCCGACTACCGCAGCCCCGGCGGCCTCTGGTCCCGTTACCGGCCGGTCGAGTTCGACGATTTCCTCGCCTCCGAGGAGGCGCGACGGGAGTACTGGCAGCGCAAGTTCGACACCCACGAGGCCATCGTGCAGGCCGAGCCGAACGAGGGCCATCTGGCCATCGCCGAGTTGCAGCGCCGGGGCACCGTGATCGCGGTCATCACCCAAAACGTCGACGGGTTGCACGGGGTCTGCGCTCCTTCGGCCGAGAGCGTCATCGAGCTGCATGGCAACACGACCTACGCGGCCTGCCTGGGCTGCGCGAAACGCTACGAGCTGGAGCCGATCCGCCGGGCCTTCCTGGCCGACGGCAGCCTGCCGGTCTGCGACGACTGCGGCGCGCCGGTCAAGACGGCAACCATCTCCTTCGGCCAGGCCATGCCGACAGCGGAAGTGGCACGTGCCGAAGGATACGCCCTCGACTGCGACCTCTTCCTCGCCATCGGCTCGTCGCTCCGGGTCCAGCCGGCGGCGGGTCTACCGATCCTTGCCAAACGCAACGGGGCCCGCTTGGTCATCCTCACCCGGGAGGCCACCGACTTGGACGTGATCGCGGATCTGGTCCTGCACGCGGAGATCGGCCCGACCTTGCACTCGGTCCTCTAGCAGAGAAGGGCGTAGTCCTTGGGCCTGAAAAGGGCGCGCCAACCTTCCGGCCCGCGCGTGACGAGGCCGAAGACGGTCTGTGCCTTCGCGCCGTAACGCACAAGATGGTACGCCTCACCAGCCTGCGTGAAACTGGCCACGACCTCCGCCGCGGGAAGATTGTAGTCCGGATAGCTGAACAAGAGAGGCCGACCCTCGGCGATAAGAAGAGCGAAGCCGGAGCAGCTGAGCGACGACAACTCGCCGTCGTGGGCGCCATCGCATTGCTCGCCCGTCAGTCTGTGCACCTCGCCGGAGGGATCGCGCATGGCAAGCGTCAAAGAGCGCAATGTGGTATCCCAGCTCTCGATGCGATAGCCGGGCGCATAGTCTGGATAAGGCGACCAAAGGGCCGGCGAGAATACGCTCTGGGGAGGCGGCGCCGGCGGCATGCCGGACGTGCCGACCCAGGGCCGAAAGCTGGAAATCTCGCGCTTGCCCGCGAGGGCGATGAGCGGCGTCCCGATCGTGTCCAATCGGCCCGCGAGAACGACGACCCCCACGAAGTGGCATTCCTCGGCATCGTCGCCACAGAGAAACTGACAATCCTTGTAAATGTCCTCGAGCGCGCCTTGGGCGGCCCCCTCGGTGCCGATGATGGTCACCTCGCGCAAGCCCGGTGTTTCGGGGAACCTCCCGTCCCGGGCGCTGCCGAGGTCGATGAGGACCCGAGGCGGCTGTAAGCCAA
>JBFELD010000149.1:0-6573 GCA_041552375.1 Kiloniellaceae bacterium
CGAGAGGATACGCCCATCGACCTCCGGCAGAGCCACGTTCATGGCGATGTCGCGAGCCGAAAGGCCACGCGTGCCCTTGGTCCAGGCATCGAGCGGACCGCCGGAGAAGATCACCTGCAGGACCGGCGCGTCCACACTGTCGAAGGGTCCCGGCTGGCGCGGGCCGCCGGGCGCGGAGACGGCAAAGCCGGTCGCGTTCAAGACCAGCTCCGCCTCCCCTTCGGTCAGAAGCATCGCCACCGTCTCGGCGCAGACGGGATCCTTGAGGCTGGCGCAGAAGATCGGCAGCGGGTTGAGCCCTTGCGCCGCCAAAGCGGTGATCAGAGCATCGATCGGCGCCAAGTTGGCGGCCTGAACGAGCGCCCGGTAAAAGACGATGGCGGCGGTCGGTCGGCCTTTCCGCCAAAGGGCTTTGACCGAGGCCAGATCCGGCGCGCTCGCGCCTGGCCAGTAGAGCCCGGCGCGCAGCAGGGGTTTGGGCTCGACCCAAACCGGCAAGTCTTCCCCAACGATTTGCGGCAAAAGGCTGGCCGCGTAAGCCAAGAAGTTGCGCGCGTTCTCGGGCCCGCCGTGAAGCAGGTACTGCCAGAGGCGATGGCAGACCTCGGCATCGAGGGTCGAGTTGTTCCGCAGTTCGACGTCTGGCTGATCGTCGCCGGGCAGGAACGCGCACGCGATACCACCCGCCCGGCAGGCCGCTGCGATCTGCTCCACCCCATAGGGCCAATAGCCGACCCCGCCCAATAAACGCACAACGACTAGCTTTGCGTGGCCTATAACCTGCTCGACGTAGAGGTCGACCGAGAGGTTGTGTGAAAGCTGCATGAGATTGGCCAGCCGCAGGCTGGGCAAGGCCTCCCCCAGCGCGGCCCGGGCGTGGGATAGCGCGGCAATCTCGGTATCTGCGGCGCTGAGGACGATGATATCGGCCGGATCCTGCGCGAGATCGACAGCCTCCGATCCGTCAGCGATGGCCCCGGGCTGTGCTTGGAGAAGGTGCATGGGTTACCGCTTCTTCCAATGCTCGCTGTCGGCGCCTGGCCGCTGGCGTCAAGCGCAGAGGGCCGCGCGAATCGCCGCTTCGTCCAGTCCCTGCTGGCCGATAACCACCAGCCGGCTGCGCCGCGCCTCCCCCGGACCCCAGGGCCGATCGTAATAGTGCTGAATGCGCGCGCCCACCCCTTGCGTGACCAGCCGCATCTCCTTACCGGCCACAGCGGCAAAGCCCTTGACGCGCAAGATTGCGTGCCTTTCGACCGCGCCGCGCAGGCGGGTGACCAAGGTCTCCGGCGACTCGATTTCCGCCAACTCGATCGAGAAGGTCACGAAGTCGTCGTGATCGTGCTCATCGCCGTCATCGTGGTGGGAGGGCCGGGCGTCGAGATCGTCCTCGGCGGCTACCGCCAGGCCCAAGAGCACATCGGGATCGACGGCGCCATGGGCCGATTTGACCAGGCGCACGCCCGGGCGAAGCTCACTTTCCACCATCGCCTCCACACCCACCATCGCTTCGGATGAGAGGAGGTCCGACTTGTTCAAGACCACCATGTCGGCGGCGCCGAGCTGCTCTTCGAACAGCTCTTCCAGAGGACTTTCGTGGTCAAGCTCGGGATCGGCCTGGCGTTGGCGCTCCAGGGCCTCGGGATCGGTGGCAAAGAGCCCGTCGGCCACCGCCGGTCCGTCGATCAGGGTGATGACCCCGTCGACCGTCACGCGGGTGCGCACCTCCGGCCAGTTGAAAGCGCGAATGAGGGGCTTGGGAAGCGCCAGACCCGAGGTTTCGATGACGATGTGCTCGGGCGGTGCCGGGCGATCGAGAAGAGCTTGAATGGTCGGCAGGAAATCATCGGCCACGGTGCAGCAGATGCATCCGTTGGCCAGCTCCAAGACGTCGTCCTCGCGGCAGCCTTCGATCCCACAGCCCTTGAGGATCTCACCATCCACGCCGAGATCGCCGAACTCGTTGATGATCAGAGCGATGCGCCGGCCACGGGCGTTGGCCAGGATATGCCTGATCGTGCTGGTCTTCCCCGCACCGAGGAAGCCGGTGACGATGGTCGCCGGTATCTTGCCTGCCGATGTCATGGTCCCCCTGTTCCACCTTCCGTCATTACACAATAAGTCGGCGTGCCGCCGGGGCGGGACAGTAATCGAATTCTCGGTGCTTGTCGCGCCTCAAGATGCGCCCGCGCGGCCGATGCGTGCTCTTCCGGGGAATGTGACGCGATCAGTGAGATTTGTGGCGCCGATTCAACGCCTCCCGCGGAAGAATCGACGCTTAATGACGCCGCAGCGTGCTTTTCTGGTTGATCGCGGGCGCGTGTTGGCGTTTTCTAAAAACTAGGTAGTCACCTGGAGCCGAAAAAATGGATCGTGAAACATCGCTCGAGACGGTTGCAGCAATCGAAGGGGGAGCCCGCACGGCCGCCGTGGTCGTGGCGGTGCTGCTGGGTGTATTTGTTCTGATGGGCAGCGGTTTCCTGCAAGCCGATCTCTTGCACAACGCGGCCCACGACGCGCGTCACGCCTTCGCCTTTCCCTGTCACTGAGGACCTGGTGCAATGATCGCGCGCGTGCTCATCGCCGCGCTGCTGGCGGGCCTGGTCGCGGGCCTGGCCGCCGCCGCGGTTCAATTACACAAGGTCACGCCCCTGATCCTCGAGGCCGAGACCTATGAAGGATCGGCGGCGGGCGGGCATTCCCACGGCCAAGACGACCAAGATGACCGAGCCGGGGCCCATGAGCATGCCGCCTGGGCGCCCGAGGACGGACTCGAGCGCGGCGCCTTCACGGTCCTTGCCAATATCCTGATCGGCGTCGGGTGGGCGCTGCTGCTGGTGGGCGGATTCGTGCTATCGCGCCGGCGCATCGATTGGCGCAGCGGCCTCTTGTGGGGACTGGGTGGCTTTGCCGCCTTCGCCCTGCTGCCGGCTATCGTGCTGCCGCCCGAGGTGCCGGGCGCCGCGGCGGCACCGTTGGCGACGCGCCAGGCGCTATGGTTCGGCGTGGCCCTCTCCGGGGCGGCGGGGCTGGCGTTTTTGGCCTTCGCGAGGCATCTTGCCGTAAGGGTCCTGGGCGCGGTGTTGGTCTTGGCGCCACTCTTCATCGCTACCCCGCACGGCGAAGGCCACGGCAGCGTGCCGCCCGAACTGGCGGCCCAATTCGTTACCGCTTCGCTCGGCATGGCCGCTGTTTTCTGGATCGTCCTTGGCGGGGCTTCGGGGTTCTGCTACAGGCGCTTCGTCGCCCGCTGAGTTCGCGCGTTCTCCTACAGCGCGCCGGCCTCGTCGGTCAGACCAGCGATCCGATTGACCAGTGTGCGAGGCAAGTCTGGCGTCTCTGTCATTGCGTCGCTTCGGGACCGTCCGCCGCCAAAACCACCAGCGCGGCACCTTCTTCGACCTGATCGCCCTCGGCGCAAGTTACCGTCTCGACCCGGCCATCGCGGGGTGCGACCAGCGTGTGCTCCATCTTCATGGCCTCGACCACCAACAGGGGAGCACCTTTGGCAACCTGAGCGCCGGCTTTGACCTTCAAGGCGGTCACGCGGCCAGGCAAGGGCGCCACGACGCGGTCATCGGCGGCAGCCGCCTCGGCCTCACCGGCGAGCTGGTCCGGCAAGCCGAAGCGATAGGTCGTGCCGTCGAGGAAGACCGTCACCGCGCCTTCCCTACCGACGACACTGGCTTTCAGCATCCGATCCCCGAGATCGAGTGTCACGCGAGACCCTTCGCGAGCGAGCAGCCGCACCGACCGCGCACCCGAGGGCAGGTCCAGCTCGATCACGCGGCCGCGGCCGAAGCTGGCGGCCACATCGACCACGCGATCGCCGGCCGAGATGTGAACGAATTGCCGCGCCCCACCCCAAAGCCGCCAACCATAGCAACTCGCCCACGGACTATGCGGGTCGGCCCTGCGCTGATGGGCGCGCTCCGGCAAAAGCTGGTGCAGGGCGGCAACCGCCAACGCCTCCTCCGGGACCTCACCACTACCTATGAGATCGGCCATGTGACGCTCGATGAAGCCGGTATCCAGCTCTTGCGCGGCGAATTTGGGATGACCGACGAGCCGGCCCAAGAAACTCACATTGGTGAGACACCCCTCCAGCTCGAGAGCCTCCAGCCCGGCGGCAAGCCGTGCCAAGGCGGTTGCCCGGTCCGCCCCCCAAGCAATCACCTTGGCGATCATAGGGTCGTAGTGGGGCGTGATGCGCGCGCCGGCATCGAGTCCCCGGTCCACGCGCAGGCCTCCATCCTCGACCGGCAGCACCAGATGATCGACACGCCCCGTTGCGGGTAGAAAGCCGTTATCGGGATCCTCGGCATAGACCCGAGCCTCCACCGCATGACCACTGACGGCAATCTCGTCCTGGGCCAACGGCAGCGCCTCGCCCGCGGCAACGCGAAGCTGCCACTCCACGAGATCGAGGCCCGTGATCATCTCGGTCACCGGGTGCTCGACCTGAAGGCGGGTATTCATCTCCATGAAATAGAAGCGCTCGGGCGAGAGGCCGTCCGTGACGTCGGCGATGAACTCGACCGTGCCGGCGCCGCGATAATTGATCGCTTGGGCTGCGGCCACCGCCGCCTCACCCATGCGCTGGCGCATCTCGGCACTCATGCCGGGTGCCGGCGCCTCCTCGACGACTTTTTGGTGCCGACGCTGGAGAGAGCAGTCGCGCTCGAAGAGATGGACGGCGTTATCGTGGTCATCGGCGAAGACCTGGACCTCGATATGGCGTGGCGTTTGTAGATACTTTTCGAGCAGCACCCGCTGATCGCCGAAAGCGGCCTTGGCCTCGCGGCGCGCGCCGGCCAGCGCCTCGGCAAGATCTTCCGGCGCCGAGACCCGGCGCATACCCTTGCCGCCACCGCCCGCAACCGCCTTGATCAGCACCGGATAGCCGATTGCCTCGGCCGCCTTGGTCAGGGTGCCTGCGTCCTGGCGCTTGCCGTGATAGCCGGGAACCACCGGCACGCCTGCCTTCTCCATCATCCGCTTGGCGGCGTCCTTGGCCCCCATGGCGCGAATAGCCGCGGCCGGCGGACCGATGAAGACCAGCCCCGCGGCCTCGACCGCCTCAGCGAAGTCGGCATTCTCCGACAGGAAGCCATAGCCGGGATGCACCGCCTCGGCCCCCGCCTTGTGGCAGATCTCTATGATGCGCTCGCCGCGCAGGTAGCTCTCGGCAGCCGGCGCGGGGCCGAGCAGATAGGCCTCATCGGCAAGCTTGACGTGGCGTGCGGAGCGGTCGGCCTCGGAGTAGACCGCGACCGTGGCGATGCCAAGGCGCCGGGCCGTCGCCATGACGCGGCAGGCGATCTCTCCTCGGTTGGCGATCAGGATCTTGCAAAACATCGCGGAAGCGCCTCCCTCACATACGAAAGACGCCGAAGCGGGTCGCCTCGATCGGCCGGTTGAGCGCCGCGGAGAGCGACAGCCCCAGAACGTCGCGGGTATCGACCGGATCGATGACGCCATCGTCCCATAGGCGTGCGGTGGCGTAGAGCGGATGGCCTTGCGCCTCGAACTGCTCGACGATGGGCTCTTTGAAGGCACTCTCTTCCTTGGCCGACCAACGCCCCCCAGCGCGCTCGGCGGCCTCGCGCTTGACCGTCGCCAGCACACCGGCCGCCTGCTCGCCACCCATGACTGAGATGCGAGAATTGGGCCACATCCACAAGAACCGCGGGGCATAAGCTCGGCCGCACATGCCGTAGTTGCCGGCGCCGAAGGACCCGCCGATGATCACCGTCAGCTTGGGAACCGCCGCGGTGGCCACGGCGGTGACCAACTTGGCACCATCCTTGGCGATGCCCCCGGCCTCGTACTTGCGCCCCACCATGAAGCCCATGATGTTCTGCAGGAAGACGAGCGGGATCCCCCGCTGGCAGCAAAGCTCGATGAAGTGGGCGCCCTTCAAGGCCGATTCGGAAAAGAGGATACCGTTGTTGGCGAGGATGCCGACTGGATAGCCCCAGATATGGGCAAAGCCGCAGACCAGGGTGGCACCATAGAGGCTCTTGAACTCGTCGAAGACGCTGGCATCGACCAGACGGGCGATGACCTCGCGTACATCGTAGGGCTTAGTCAAGTCCGAGGGCACGATGCCGTATAGCTCACGGGGATCGTAGACCGGCTCTTCAGGCGCGCGCACCTTGACGCTCTCCGGTTTGCGCCGGTTCAAGGCGGCGACGGCCCGGCGCGCCAAGGCGAGGGCGTGGATGTCGTTCTGTGCATAGTGATCGGCGACGCCCGAGGTGCGCGCGTGCACGTCGGCGCCTCCCAACTCCTCGGCGCTGACGCTCTCGCCTGTGGCCGCCTTGACCAGCGGCGGGCCGCCCAGAAAGATCGTGCCCTGATTGCGAACGATGATGGTCTCGTCCGACATCGCCGGCACATAGGCGCCGCCCGCCGTGCAGGAGCCCATCACCACGGCGATCTGGGCGATGCCCTTGGCCGACATGTTGGCCTGGTTGTAGAAAATTCGCCCGAAGTGGTCACGGTCCGGGAAGACCTGGTCCTGGTTGGGCAGATTGGCGCCGCCGGAGTCGACGAGATAGATGCAGGGCA
>JBFELD010000150.1:0-6563 GCA_041552375.1 Kiloniellaceae bacterium
GCCCCCAAATCCAGGGCGCAACCTATACCATGCCCATTTCCCTCTCAAGAGGAAGCGGTTGGCAGAAAGGCCACGTGCCGAACGACGGCATCTTATCGCGCGGCCGGGACCTCGGCACGAACCTTGCGACATTTTGACGCAGTTCGGGGCGTGAAGCTCGCAGCCACAAGAACCACGGCCTTTGCCTCAGGCGTCAAAGACAATAGACTCGGCACAGGCGCCGCGCCGTGCCGGCGCCCCGAACCACCGCCGCCGGAGAGCCCACAATGCCCCACACCGCCGCTACCGATGCCCTCTTCTATGACAGAACCGGACTGGATCGCAGCAATTTGCAGCGGATCGTCGATGACGCCCTGAAGGGGGCCGACGACGGCGAGCTCTTCATCGAGTACCGGCAGAGTGAGGGGCTGGTCTTCGACGACGGCCGTCTGAAGACTGCCTCCTTCGACACCGCTCAAGGCTTCGGACTGCGCTCCATCGCCGGCGAGGCCGCGGGTTACGCCCATGCCTCGGAACTCTCCGAGGAGGCTCTCCAGCGCGCCGCCGAAACCGTCAAGGCAGTCCACGCGGGCCACGGCGGAAAGCTCGACGTCGGACCGAAGAACACCAACCGGGTTCTCTATGTCGACGACAACCCGCTGGGTGGCGTCCCCTTCGAAAAGAAGGTGGCGCTCTTGACCGAGATCGACGCCTACACCCGCGAGCGGGACGCTCGGGTAAGGCAGGTCAGCGTCTCTCTGGCGGGCGAATGGCAGGCCGTCCAGATCATCCGCCCGGGTGGGCAGCGCACCGCCGATATCCGGCCGCTGGTGCGCCTCAATGTCTCGGTCGTCCTGGCCGAGGGCGAGCGCATGGAAAGCGGCTCTTATGGCAGCGGCGGACGTGTCGGCTTCGAGACCTTGATCGAGCCGCAGTCCTGGCAGGCGGGCGTCGAGGAGGCCCTGCGCCGAGCCAGCGTCAATCTCGGCTCGGTGCCGGCACCGGCCGGCGAGATGCAGGTGGTTCTCGGGCCCGGCTGGCCGGGTGTGCTCCTGCACGAGGCCGTGGGGCACGGACTGGAAGGTGATTTCAACCGCAAGAAGACCTCGGCCTTCTCCGATCTCATCGGCGAGCAAGTGGCGGCCAAAGGCGTCACGGTTGTCGATGACGGCACTATGGCCGACCGGCGCGGCTCGCTTACGGTCGACGACGAGGGAACGCCGAGCGAGGCAACCACCCTGATCGAGGACGGCGTCCTGGTCGGCTACATGTAGGACCGGCAGAACGCCCGGCTCATGAACATGCAGCCGACCGGCAACGGGCGCCGGCAATCCTTCGCCCATATCCCCATGCCGCGCATGACCAACACCTACATGCTGTCCGGCGAGCGCGAGCCCGCGGAGATTCTAAAAGCGGCCAAGAAAGGCCTCTACGCCGTCAACTTCGGCGGCGGTCAGGTCGACATCACCTCGGGCAAGTTCGTCTTCTCCTGCACCGAGGCCTACCTGATCGAAGGCGGCAAGGTCGGCCCCGCCGTCAAGGGCGCGACGCTCATCGGAAACGGGCCCGAGGCAATGAAGAAGATCATGATGGTCGGAAACGACCTGGCCCTCGATGACGGCATCGGTACTTGCGGCAAGGACGGCCAAGGCGTGCCCGTGGGGGTCGGTCAGCCGACCTTGCTGATCGATCAGCTGACCGTCGGCGGAACCGCCGCCTGAAGACGCCGCTTGAGGTGCCGGAAGGCCGCGTTCAGTCGCCCGAGCCGAGCAGCTTCTTGACCGCGTCGCTGGCGCCCTCGACCGCGCCGCCCGTCGATTCGCCAAGAGAGCCCGCGCCCTCCTCGATCGCCTTGGTATCGACCGATTCAAGAGCCTTCTTGGCACTTTCCCCGAGGTTCTTGGTGATGCCCGAGATATCGATCTGCGATACCGCCCCGGAAATGTCCGCCAGCAATTGGTCCATCACCTGCTGGGTGATCTCGCCCGGTGTGGCGCCGCCCTGGTCCTTGCCGATATCCTTTAGGTGAATTTCGGGCAGCGGCGCGCTCATCTTGTTGTCGGGAAACTGGGTCGCCAGAACGTTGACCTTCCCACCCCGCAAATAAAGGTTCTCGATGATGAAATTCGGCGCCTTGCCCTCGCCGCCGGCGGGCTCGCCGCCCGAAGAGGTGCTGGCGGAATTGCTGGTGACATTCGATTGGATGGCATCGAGATTGGTCCCGCTGTTGCCGATCTCGTAAGTCACGTCGGGCTTGGCGATGAGGATCTCCTTGATCACCACCGGGTCGCTGGTCACGCTCGCCGTATCGACCACTACCGTCACCTCATCGAACTTGAAGGCCTCATCGGCCTCGAAGCCGGACGGATTGGTCATGCGAAAGCCGAGTAGTGAGCCACGGCCACTGGTCAGCGAGATCTCGACGTTGTCCAGCGTCACCTGCGTGCCGGTGACGTCCGAGCCGACCTTCTCAACCGCCGCTTTTACGATCGAGTCCAGATTGGAGAACAGATACCACGTCCCAACACCCGCGGCGATCAACACGAAGACGACGATAACGCCGCCGATCATCAGTCCACGTTTCATATGCCGGCACCCCTTCTTTCTCACCGCCATGTCGCATGATCACGATTAATTTACTGCCTAAACGAAATAATTAGTAGATTGTTAGTCGATCTTGTGGCTACATTAAGTCTCTAGCCCTATCCCACTTTAACCTTGATGTCGAGCCGCGCTAGTATTTTGCGGCTCGATCTTTTTTTCTGCGCCAGGCTAGTAGGCGCATTCGACGAAGATTCGGTCGATGTCCCCGCGCCAGCGCTCTTCGTAATCCTCCAAGAGATAATCGGCCGGGCATTTACCGGTTTCCGCCCGCTGTTTCAAGACGTCGAGGAAATGAGATTCGTCCCGGCCCTTAGAATCGAGCCGCGCGCGACATTTCAGTCCGGCATCAGAAATAGCGACTACCTCCCTGGCCAGCTCCTTCAGCGACTGCCCCTTGAAGGTGGTGCGGAGGGCCGATACCGGCACCTCACGGCCAAGCGCCGCGCGGTCGTCGGCGGTCCAACCCTTGACCAGATCCCACGCCGCATCCAGCGCGCCCTGATCGTAAAGCAGCCCGACCCAAAACGCCGGCAGCGCGCAGAGTCCATCCCAAGGCCCGCCGTCGGCGCCACGCATCTCCAAAAACTGTTTCATGCGCACATCCGGAAAGGCCGTGGTTAGGTGATCGGTCCAGTCGCTCGTGGTGGGGATCTCGCCGGGCAGCGCCGGCAGACGGCCGGCGAGGAAGTCGCGAAAGGACTGACCGCTGGCATCGATATAGCGGCCGCCGCGATAGACGAAGTACATGGGCACGTCGAGGATATAGTCGACGTAACGCTCGAACCCCATACCGTCCTCGAAGACGAAAGGCAGGTTGCCCGAACGCTCGGGATCGGTATCCGACCAGACGTGGGCGCGGTAGCTGAGGTAACCGTTCGGCTTGCCCTCTTTGAAGGGGGAGTTGGCGAAAAGCGCCGTGGCCAACGGCTGCAGCGCCAGCGAGACACGGAACTTCTTGATCATGTCCGCTTCGGAGACGAAGTCCAGGTTCACCTGCGCGGTGCAGGTGCGGTACATCATCTCGATCCCAATACCGCCGACCGCCAACATGCGGGCGGTCATGATGTCGTAGCGCTGCTTGGGCATCTTGGGGATCGCCTCATGCGGCCATTTCGGATTGAAGCCCAGCCCCATCATGTGAACGCCCAGGGGCTCGGTCACCTCACGGCACTGATCGAGATGCTGATGAACCTCGTCGCAGGTCTCGTGGATGGTCTCGAGCGGCGCGCCGGACAACTCGAGCTGTCCGCCGGGCTCGAGCGTGATGCCCGCCTTGCCGTCTGTCATGGCGATCGCGTTATCGCCCTCGAAGACGGGTTGCCAACCGAAGCGCTCCATCGCCTTGAATATGGCGGCGATGCCGCGCTCGCCGCCATAGGGAACCGGCCGGCTGTCCTCGACGGTATAGACGAACTTTTCGTGCTCGGTACCGATGCGCCAAGCCTCGGGAGGCTTGCAGCCGGCCTCCAGGAAGGCGACAAGCTGATCGCGACCGGTTATCGGCTCACCCTTGCCCTCGGGCGGTGCGGACATAATCAATTCTCCCATTGGCAATATCGGGGACCGCGGCGCACGCCGACCGCCACGGTATTAGGCGACACATTTGCTTATGCACAAGGTCGCTTTCAAGTCAAAAGTCATCTCTCCCTGCCCGCCGGGCGGTGATGCCAGTCGCCCGCCCGCGACTGCCAACAAGCGAGCGTCGCGATGGCCGCGGTGTCGGCACGCAGGATGCGCGGGCCCAAAGAAACCGGCCGCACGAAAGCGGGCGCCGCGAGAAGCTTGCGCTCGGCGGCTGAAAATCCGCCTTCCGGACCGACGAGAACCGCCCAAGGCTCGTCACGGCCGGCCTCCGCCAAGACGTCGTCGATGGGCGGTGCCGCGCCGGCCTCCACGGCGACCAAGAGGCGCCGGTCGGTCGGCCAGTCGGCGAGCAAGACCTCCAGGGTCACGGGCTCGCACACCTCGGGTAAGGTGATCCGCTCGCACTGCTCGGCCGCCTCGCGGACATTGCTGCGCAGCCGCTCGACATTGACCCGACTGACGGCGGTATGGCGGGTGAAAACCGGCTGCAGTCGCGCGCAGCCGAGCTCCGTTGCCTTCTCGACCAGGAAATCGAGACGCGCGCGCTTGATCGGCGCAAAGACCAGCCACAGATCGGGCGTTCGCTCGGGGCCACGCCGGCACTCGAGAACCACGAGCGAGCACCAGCCTCGGCCCAGTCCATCGATCCTCGCCAGCCACTCACCATCCGCCGCGTTGAAAAGCGCCAACGTCCGCCCGGCCTTCAGGCGCAGCACAGAGCGCAGAAAGTGAGCCCGGTCGTGACCAAGCCCCACCGTCGCGCCCGGCTGCAGGCGCGCCTCCACATGAAGCCTTGTGGCGATGCTGTCGTCGGTCATGGCGACACCTTTCTCGCCGTGTCCTTGCACGGGCACTTGCACCGCGATTAGGTTAAGACCATAGACCATGCAAAAGAGCACAGAAACACCCCTCACCGGCGCCGGCGGGAGCACCGAGGCGGCCAGTGACATCGACGCCGGAAGCTGGCTGCTTCGCGCCACGCCGGCTAGGCTCGAGCCGTACTTGAAGCTGGCCCGGGTCGATCGGCCGATCGGCACCTGGCTACTGCTCTTTCCCTGCTGGTGGTCGTTGGCGTTGGCGTTGCAGGCCACCTCGGGCCTGGCCGAGGCCGGCTGGCGCCATGTCGGCTATGCCGCGCTCTTCGCCCTCGGCGCGCTGGTCATGCGCGCAGCGGGCTGCACCATCAATGACATCGCCGACCGCAAAATCGACGCCAAGGTCGCCCGCACGGCCCTGCGCCCCCTGCCGGCGGGCCTGATCAGCCTCCGGCAAGCTCTGGTCTTCCTGACTGCCCTCTTGGCCGTGGGGCTTGCCGTTCTGATCCAGTTCAACGGCTTCACCATCGCGTTGGGTATCGCCTCCTTGGCTCTCGTCGTCCCCTATCCCTTGATGAAGCGCATCACCTATTGGCCACAAGCCTGGCTCGGGCTGACCTTCAATTGGGGCGCGTTGATGGGATGGTCGGCGGTGACCGGCGATCTCGGGACACCTGCCCTGCTGCTTTATGCGGCCGGTTTCTTCTGGACGTTGGGCTACGACACCATCTACGCGCATCAGGACAAGGAGGACGATGCGCTGATCGGCGTCAAGTCGACAGCGCTGAGGCTCGGACGGGGGACCCGGGCCTGGCTGATCGCCTTTTATGGCCTGACCGTGGCGCTGTTGGTCTCCATCGGGATCGTTGCCGGCTTCGGCTGGGCCTATTACCTGGCCGTTGCCGGGGTAGGCCTCCACTTCGCCTGGCAAACTTCGAGCCTCGACACCGAGGAGCCGACGAACTGCCTAGTGCGGTTCCAATCCAACCGTGCGGTCGGCTGGATCCTGCTCGCCGGCCTGCTGGCGGCCACATTGTGACACCGCCCGAACCCTGGACAGGGACGAAGCCGATCGAGGATCCCGAAAGCTTCGTGCGCGCCAACACGGAGCCCCAACGCCCACCACTGGTGCCCGAGATCGAGCTTCATCTGGCCAGCGAGATCGTCCCGTTATGGCAGGCGAGCGAAGAGGAGTTGGCCGCGACCGGGCTGCCGCCACCCTTTTGGGCCTTCGCCTGGGCCGGCGGTCAGGCCTTGGCGCGCTATCTCCTGGACCATCCCGAGGTCGCCGCCGGCAAGCGAGTGCTCGACTTCGCCTGTGGGTCCGGCCTTCAAGGGATCGCCGCGGCGCTGGCTGGCGCGCGCGCGGTCGCCGCGGCCGACATCGATCCTTTTGCCTGTGCCGCGGTTCGCCTCAACGCGGCGTTGAACGGGGTCGCGCTATCGATCCTCGAGGAGGATCTCCTGAACCAAGCCGGCAGCGGCTGGGATCTGGTTCTGGCGGGAGACGTCTGTTATGAGGCGCCGGCGGCGGCACGGATCGAGTCCTGGCTGCGTCGCTTGGCCGATGCGGGCGCCACC
>JBFELD010000151.1:0-6522 GCA_041552375.1 Kiloniellaceae bacterium
CCGAGGTCCCCCAGCCAACGCAGGGGCAGCCAGAATAGGCCCCAGAGCACGCCGCCCAGCGCGATCCCCAGGCTGGGCAGCAGGTCCGGGCGCCGCGACCAGAGGCTGGCCGTGCTCATGCCAGGCCGAGCTCGGCCTTCTTGCGGTTCGCCCAGGCCTGAATGATGCGATCCGATATCATGGCGATCAGCGCGATCGAAAGGCCGGCGACCAGTCCCTTGCCGGTATCGGCCTTACCCAACGCGATATAGACCAGCTGGCCCAAATCGCGGGTGCCGACCAGCGCGGCGATGACCAGCATGGCCAGGCCGTACATGATGGTTTGGTTGAGGCCCAGCATGATCTCCGGCAGGGCCATGGGAAGCTGGATCTGGAATAGGATCTGCCGGCGCGTGCAGCCCATGGCCTCGGCCGCCTCGATGACATCGGGACGGATGTTGCGGATGCCGTGCTCGGTATAACGGATCATCGGCACGATGGCGTAGGCGATGACGGCGATCAGAGCCGAGAAATCGCCGACCTGGAAGAACATCAGGATGGGGATCAGATAGACGAACTGCGGCAGGGTTTGCAGGGTGTCGTTGACCGGCCGGATGATGGCCGAAACCCAACGGTTGCGCGCCGCACAGACACCAAGCGCGCCGCCGGCGACAAACGAGAAAAGCACCGCCGCGCCGCAGAGATAGACCGAGAGCATGGCCTCCTTCCAGACCCCGGTCAGCAGGATGAAGGCCATGCCAAGACCGGCGAAGAGCGCCACCCGCCAGCCGCCCGCTTGCCACGCGACGACCAGGACGACGGCGAAGAAGACCGGCCAGGGGGCGCGGGTCAGGCCGAAGAAGAGGAAAGTGCCGATCACCAGGAGCAGGACCGCGCCGCGCCAGCTCCAGACCCGCCAGGCCGCGGCGCTCAGGGCGGCCAGACCCAACCAGTAGGCGGCTTGCAGCGTCGGCGTGAACTCGATGCCCCAGGATACCGGCCGCACGGCCGCCTTGAGCCCGATCTTGATCGGCAATAGGAAATAGAAGTTGACCGCGTTCTTGAAGGCATCCAGCGCCGCACCATAGTCGCCGATGAAGACCCTCAACCGTTCGTTGATCGCTTGCGCCGGATAAAACGTCCAGTCCGCCGGATAGCTTTTCAGAAAGGGGACCGCCTGGGCCATAAGCGTCGCCCCGACCATCACCGCGATCGCCGTGATGAGCGCGCCATGACGCCGCCAAGGGCTCTCGTCGGCGCTGTGCAGAAACCGCTCGCGCTCGGTGAAGCCCCAGGAGATACGGTCCATGATCATGGCGATCAAGGCGATCACCGCGCCCGACAGCAGGCTCTGGCCGAACTGCGCCTTGCGCATGGTCGAGAGCACTTCCCAACCGATGTCGTCGAAGCCGCCGATGATGGCTGCGATGATGACCATCGACAGGGCCGCCATGGTGGTCTGATTGACGCCGACCATGATCTGCGGCAGGGCCGTGGGCACCTCGACCCACCAGAAGCGTTGGCGGCCGGTGGCGCCGCACATCTGCCCGGACTCGACGACGTCCGAGGGGATGCGCCTCAGGCCATGCATCACGTTGCGCACCATCGGCGGGCAGGCATAGATGGCGCTGGCGATCAACCCCACCACCGGGCCGAAGCCAAAAAGCAGCAAAATGGGGATGAGGTAGGCGAAGGTCGGCACCGTCTGCATGAGATCGAGACACGGCTGGATCACTCGTTCCGCCCGCTCGGAACGGTAGCCCCAAACGCCAAGGCCGAAGCCGATGGCCATCGCCAGCGGCACCGACACCCCGACCAGGGCCAGCGTGTTCATGCTTTCCGCCCAATAGCCCGTCACCACCATGTAGGAGAGGGCCGCGGCGGTGAAGATCGCGAGGCGACGCCCGCCGGCGACATAGGCGAGCACGGTGAAGCCACCCAGGGTCGCCGGCCAGGGCAGCCACTGCAGCGTCACCTGAAGCGCCGTCATCGGCCAGCCGAGGGCCGTCGAGACGGAAGCGAAAAGCCAGCGGAAGGTTTCGACGAACCACTCCATGGCGGTATTGATGACGGCCACCACCGGCTTGTTCAGGGCACTCGGGTACTTGGCGATCCAGGCCGGCAGGCCGCCCAGGAACTCCGCCGCGAAGGGCTGGGTCCAGAGCAATAGGGCAGCGGAGAGGCCACCGACCACGAGCCAGGGTAGGATCGAGGGATCGACACCCCTAGGCCTCGGCGCCATGGTGTGAGCGACGGCCATGGTTTTACCCTCCCGAGCGATCTTCGCCGCTGGCCAGGGTCGATAGGACCTTCGCGGCGGTGATCTGCCCGATCACCTGCCCGTCGTCATCGGTAACGGCGAAGCCTTCCGGCTTCTCGGCGAAATAAGGCAGCACCTCGTGCAGGGACATGGAGATATGGCAGGCATCCTGCGGGTCAAGCTTGCCGGCGAACGGCTCGATGAGATCCTCCACCGTGATCACGCGCACCAGGGGCACATCGCTCGTGAACTCGGCGACGTAGTCGTCAGTCGGATTGAGCACGATCTGCGAGGGTGTGCCGATCTGCACCACGCAGCCGTCCTTCATGATCGCCATGCGGTCGGCCAGCCGCAGGGCCTCCAGGAAATCGTGAGTGATGAACACGATGGTCTTATGCAGCATCGTCTGCAGGCGCACGAACTCGTCCTGCATCTGGCGGCGGATCAGCGGATCAAGGGCCGAGAAGGGCTCGTCGAGAAACCACAGCTCGGGCTCGACGGCGAGCGAGCGGGCGATGCCGACACGCTGCTGCTGGCCGCCGGAGAGCTGACGCGGAAACGAGGTCTCGCGGCCATTCAAACCAACCAGATCGACCATTTCCTGGGCCCGTGCCAGTCGCTCCCGGGTCCTCAGTCCCTGAACCTTCAAGGGGAAGGCGACGTTCTCCAGTACCGTCAGATGGGGCAGCAGGCCGAAATTCTGGAACACCATGCCCATCTTATGGCGGCGAATCTCGATCAGCTCCGCCTCGGAAGCCTTCAGCAAATCCGCACCATCGAGCAACACCTCGCCGGCAGTCGGCTCGACCAACCGAGACAGGCAGCGCACCATCGTCGACTTGCCCGAGCCGGAAAGCCCCATGATGATGAAGATCTCGCCCACCCGGACATCGAAGGACACATCGGCGGCGGCGACCACGTGGCCGTCATCGCGTATGCGCTCGCTTAAGGCCATGGGGTCGGCGACCGCCCCATCGCCACCCTCGAAGAAACTCTGCGGATTTGATCCGTAGACCTTCCAGATATGGCGGCAGGAGATCTTTACCTGGCGCCCGGCGTCCTCACCGTTCGCCCCGTCGTCCGTCATCGCCTCTCATCCAACTCTTGGATTGGACAGACATCGGCAAGCGATCGTTGGGACAGGAGCCGCCGCGGCGGCCCCGCCCCAAGATCGGCCTCCGAAATCAGCCTATTGGACCGCGGCGTCGAGCCAGGGACGCCAGACGGATTCGTTCTCCTCGACCCAGGCCTTGGTCACCGTCTCCAGATCCTCGCCGCGCACGTCGACCGCGGCCATCATCGGGATCTGGTCCTCGGCCTTGAACTGGAAGGTGCTGAGAAACGCATGGGCCGCCGGCCACTTCGCCTCGGCCCCCTCCCAGGCCACCTTGAAGGTTGTGGCGACATCGACCCCACAGTCGTTGACCTCGTTGGGGTTCGGTCCCCAGGACGCGTCCTCGGTGCACTCGGACGCGTACTTCGGCAGCTCGACCCAATCGACGTCGACCTCCGCGAAGACCCAGTGCGGCGCCCAGAACATCATGATCAGCGGACTTTTCTTCTCCGCCGCGCCCTTCAGCTCGGCCACCAATGCGCCCTCGCTGCCGGCCGGCACGGCCTGATAGGGAATCTCCAGACCCTTGATGATATCGGCCGAGCGTGTGCCCCAATCGGCGGGATAGGACAAGATGCGCCCCTCGGGAAAGGTCTCTGGCGTGGCCAGGGCCTCGGCGCAATCGATCAGCGCCTGCCAGTCGGGCAGGCCCGGGCAAACCTCTTCCATGTGCTTGGGATAGGTCCAGCCTTCGTTGGTGTCCAAGCCGAGATTGCCGATGTGGATGACCTTACCGCTGTCGCGGGCCTTGATCCAATTGTCACCGATGTTGTTCGACCAGATCTCCAGGCTCGCCGTCACCGTACCATCCGCCAACGCCGTGAACTGCGGGAAGTAGCCGGCGGTGACGTATTCCACCTGATAGCCGGCACGCTGCAGAATTTCCCCGGCGACGCGCGTGGTGATGTGCTGGCCCGTCCACTCGTTGAGCGCCAGCTTGATCGGCTCGTCGGTTGCGCCGAGCTCGGCCGCGTCGACCTTTGCGCCGCCCAGGCTCAAGGTCAGGCAGGCCGCAATGGCCGTGGCGCAACCCACTGCTTTCCATGACGTCATTTGATCTTTCTCCCTGCTATAGCGAAGGCGCTTGCCCCGCTTGCCGGCGATGGCTACCGGCAAGCAAGCTCGCGCCGGGTCTCGGTTCTTGGCAATTGGACCGTTTTGGCCCCGCGCCCGTTCCCCAAGCTTGATCTTGTCCGTTTCCAGCCGCTTTGTCACCTATTGCAAAGGGCTCGCATTCACATTCGCCTCAGAATTCGCCACGCTCCTCGGCCCGCGCCTCCTTCAAAGCGCGTTGATAGGCGGCGAGCACGGCATGTTCGTGGGAGACGCCGACGAGCTGCATGGCCTCGCGGGAGTTGACCACCGGCAGGTGCGGCTCTCTTTCCTTCAAGTGCTGCTCGATCGCCGCGTCGAGATCGTCATCCTCGGCCAGCACCTTGGGATTGGGCTGGGCCAGCTTGCTCACGCTTGCAGGCGCCTCACGGCCATCCTCGAAGGCGAAGGCGCCCAGGTCCGAGAAGGTCAGCGTGCCGATCAGCCGGCGCCGCTCGTCGATCACGTAGAGACAGCCCCAAGCAGCCTCGCCCAGCCGCGCGCGGGCTTCGGCCAGGGGCGCATCGGCATCGATCGTGTCGACGCTCGGATCGACGATCTGGCTTACGTGGGCATCGCGCATGAGACCGGTCTCCTGGCCACCGGTGATGGTCAGCCCACGACGCTCCAGTTGCCAGATGAAGAACGAGCGCACATGCACCTGCTGTGTGACCAAGCTGGCGATAACGGTCGCGACCATGACAGCGATGGTAAGCTCGTAATCGGCGGTCAGCTCGAAGATCATGATGATGGTGGAAATCGGCGCGCCGAGCACGGCTCCGGCCACCGCCCCCATTCCGACCATGGTATAGGCGCCAGTGCCCGAGGACAGCTCGGGCAGAGCCTCGGTCGCCAGGATGCCGAAAGACCCGCCGACCATGGCGCCGATAAACAGCGACGGCGAGAAGACGCCGCCGGCGAACCCGCTGGCCAGACTGATCGCGGTGGCCGCGGTCTTGAGCGCGATCAGCGCCAACAACAGCCAGAGCGGATAGAGACCGGAGAGCGCTTGGTCGGTCGCCTCGTAGCCGACGCCCAAAACCTGCGGAAAGGCCAGCGCGATCGCCCCGACGGCGAGCCCGCCGATCGCCGGGCAAAGCCATCCCGGAACAGGCGTGCGGCGGAATAAATCCTCGGTGACCATCACCGAGGCCATGAAGGCCATGGCGGCGGCCGCCGAGACCAGCCCCAGCAGAGCGAACGCCGGAAACTCCCACAACGATACGATCAGCCAATCGCCCGGCAGGATAAAGGCGGGAAAGTCGCCGAAGACGGCGCGGCTCACCATCGTGCCGGTGATCGAGGCGATGACGATCGGCGCGAACGCGGAGAGCGCATAGTGGCCGACCACCACCTCGAGCGCGAAGAAGGTACCGGCGATCGGCGCGTTGAAGGAGGCCGCCACCGCCGCCGCCACGCCACAGCCGAGCAGCGTGCGCGAGAGCGCCCGGCCCAAGCGCAGGCGCTGAGCGATCCAAGAGCCGATCGTGGCCCCCAGATGCACCACCGGGCCTTCTCGGCCGACCGAGGCGCCGACACCGATCGAAGCCGCGCTCGCCACCGCCGCCTTGATCCCCACGAGAAGCGACATGCGCCCACCCTTGAGGGCGCTGGCCTCGATCACCTGGGCCACACCCTGCGGGCGGCGCCCGGGCATGGTGAAGTGGATGAACAGTCCGATCAGAAGCCCCCCCAGGCACGGAACGGCTAAAAGCTGCCACCAGGGCAGATCCGTGGCGAGGCTCGCGACCCGCTCCCCGGGAAAGCCGAAGCCGATTGTCTGCACCAGGGAGATGGCCTTGCGAAACGCAACCGCAGCCACGCCCGCCCCAAGTCCAAGCGCCACCGAGAGCACCGACAACATCACATGCTCGTTGCGCAGCAGCCGCGTTGCAGCCGCTTGGAGTCGGTGAACGATGGGTTTCATACCGGCCATGTGCGTCGGGTCCCCCGCACTGCATATAACTTTCTTTCGCGCCGCGCCGCAATCGAGGCCTTTCAGCCGCAAAGGGACACTTGATGGCCCAACCGCCTTACAATTGTCCAATTCGCCGGCCCAAAATTGTCGCCGGCGACC
>JBFELD010000152.1:0-6469 GCA_041552375.1 Kiloniellaceae bacterium
TAGCATCGAGTCGAGGCGACCAAAAGAGCTTTTGCTTGGCCGTTCGGCGCCGGCACGAGGCCCACGAATGGCTCTTCTAGGCCTGGGCGCCAATTTGACAAGCGCCGAGTTCGGCTCGCCGCGGCGAACCCTCGAGGCCGCATTGGCGGAGATCGAGCAGGCAGGCCTCACTGTGAAACGCCGCTCGTCCTGGTATCGTAGCCGGCCGATCCCCCTGTCTGATCAGCCCTGGTTCGTGAACGGCGTGGCCGAAGTTGGCGGGGCAGGGGATCCGGCGGCCTTGATGACGCTCCTGCACGAAATCGAAGAGCGCTTTGGCCGTGTGCGCACCGAGGTCAACGCGGCTCGGGTGCTGGATCTCGACCTGCTGGATTGCGGTGGGCGGGTCTCCGCGCCAGGCGAATGGCCGGTGTTGCCCCATCCGCGTGTCGCCGAGCGCGCCTTCGTGCTCGTCCCCCTGGTGGAGATTGTGCCTGGGTGGCGACACCCGGTGACCGGTGCGCTTGCGGCGGATATCCTGGCGGGTCTGCGGGATCGAGGGGATGTCCTGCCGATGGACGAGAGCGGATTGCCGTGATGGGGCGGCGATCGGGCCCGAGGCGCCGCCAGGATCGGACTTGCGTCCGTGCCGGCGGATAACTATAGTCCCCCCGCGACCCGCCGGGGTTCGATGGTACGTCTTGAGAATTCTAGGAGTTTCAAATAGATGGCACGCGTCACCGTCGAGGATTGTGTTCTCAGGGTCCCTAATCGCTTCGAGCTGGTGCTGACCGCAGCCGAACGGGCGCGGCAGATATCCTCTGGCGCGTCGCTGACGGTCGAGCGCGACAACGACAAGAACCCAGTCGTGGCTCTGCGCGAGATTGCCGATGAAACCGTCGCGGTAGAGGAGCTCGAGGGAACTCTGGTCAAGTCCCTGCAAAAGCACGGCGTCGTCGACGAACCGGAATATGATAGCCTTGATTTCGGGGCAGAGGGCGAGAGCGCGGTGGACCAGGGCGAGCTGGCCGGTGAGGCCGTTCGCGAGTTGGCCAGCTTTTCGCACAAGGGCCTTGGTGAGGGGCCCGAGGGTATCACACCGGGAGCCAAACTGTTCGAGGATGTAGAGGCTTCGGACTGACCCCAGTTCAACCGTGCGTAGCACGGTGCTAGGCACCGGGCCCGGCCCGAAAGTGGCGGCGCGATCCGGTTAGGCTCAGATTAGCCTAAGAAATTTCCGACCTTTTAGGCCTACCGACATGTCGGTGGGGATTGGCGTTCGTCATTGCGCAACGAATCTAATATTTTATATCCTTATGTCACAGGTGTAACCGAAGCGCGGCAGCCAAATGATTCGGCAGTTCGAACTTGTCGAACGGGTCAAAAGCTACGATCCCGGCACGAACGAGGACGCGCTCAACCGCGCCTACGTTTTCGCAATGAAGGCCCACGGCGCGCAAACCCGCGCTTCAGGTGACCCCTATTTCTCTCATCCGCTCGAGGTTGCGGGTATTCTGACCGATTTGAAACTCGATGCCTCGACCATCATCACCGCCTTGCTGCACGATGTCGTCGAGGACACGGATAAGACCGTAGAGGATATCGAGCAGGTTTTCGGCCCGCAGATCGGGCGTCTCGTCGATGGCGTGACCAAGCTCGGTCGCTTGGAGCTGCAGTCCGAGGAAACCCGCTACGCCGAGAATTTCCGCAAGCTTCTCCTGGCCATGTCGGAGGACATTCGCGTTCTCCTGGTGAAACTCGCCGACCGCCTCCACAACATGCAGACGCTGCATCACATTCCCTCCGAGGAAAAACGCCGGCGTATCGCGCGGGAGACCATGGATATCTACGCGCCCTTGGCCGAGCGCATTGGCATCCAGGGATTGAAGGACGAGTTGGAAGACCTGGCTTTCGCCGAACTCAATCCGGATGGCCGCGAGGCGGTGACCGAGCGACTCGATTTTCTGAAGGGGCAGGAAGGCGACTTACCCTCGAAGATCGTCCAGGAGCTGCGCGGCAAAATCCGCGCCCACGGCCTGCCGAAGGCCGAGGTTCTGGGCCGGATCAAGCGGCCCTACTCGATTTGGCGGAAGATGCAGCGCAAGAACGTCGCCTTCGAGCAGCTTTCCGACATCATGGCCTTCCGCGTCGTGGTGAGCGACCTGGCGGAGTGCTACCAGGCGTTGGGCATTCTGCATGCCGTCTATCCGGTCGTGCCCGGGCGGTTCAAGGACTATATATCCACGCCCAAGCCAAACGGATACAAGTCGATCCACACCGCGATCATCGGGCCCGAGCGCCAGAGGATCGAGATTCAGATCCGCACGCGCGAGATGCATGAGGTCGCCGAATTCGGGGTTGCCGCCCACTGGCAATACAAGCAGGACGCTCAAAATGTCGATGGCCGGCAGTATCGCTGGGTCCGCGAGCTGCTCGATATTCTCGATCACGCCTCCTCGCCCGAAGAGTTCCTCGAGCACACCAAGCTCGAGATGTTCCAGGACCAGGTCTTCTGCTTCACGCCCAAGGGCGCGGTGATCGCTTTGCCCCGGGGTGCCTCCCCGGTCGATTTCGCCTATGCCGTCCATTCGGAGGTGGGCGATACCTGTGTCGGGGCCAAGGTCAACGGCCGCATCGTCCAGCTTCGCACCCAGCTCCACAACGGCGATCAGGTCGACATCATCACCTCGAAAGCCCAAACGCCCTCGCCGGATTGGGAGCAATTCGTCGTTACCGGCAAAGCCAAGGCGCGCATCCGCCGCTTCGTGCGGATGAAAGAGCGCGAGCAGTATGGTGAGCTCGGACGGCAGATGCTGCAAAAAGCCTTCCGCCAGGAAGGTTACGACCTGACCGAAAAAGCGCTCGCGGGGGTCTTGAAGCGCTACAAGGTCGAGACGGTGGCGGATCTCCATGTTCTGGTGGGCAAGGGCCACCATAGTGGGCGCGATGTGGTCGAGGCCGTCTTTCCTGGCATCAAGGATAGCGGTAAGATCCGCAAGATCATCCCTCTCGCGCGCCGGCGTAAGTCGAAAACCAACGATACGCCCGTTCCGATCACCGGACTCATTCCCGGCATGGCAGTGCACTATGCCCATTGTTGTCATCCTCTGCCGGGGGACCGCATCGTCGGCATCGTGACCACCGGCAAGGGGGTCACCCTCCACACCATCGATTGCGAGACGCTGGAGAATTTCCAAGCCACGCCGGAGCGATGGGTGGACGTTGCCTGGGACGTCGACGAGAAAGACAACGTCTTTACCGGCCGCCTTCACCTCGTGGTGGCTAACGAGCCTGGGTCTCTCGGTAGCCTTTCGACAATCATCGGCAAGAACCTGGGCAATATCTCCAACCTAAAGATCACGCACCGCTCCCAAGACTTCTTCGAGATGCTGATCGACGTTCAGGTCGTCGATGCCAAGCACCTCACGAATATCATTGCCGCGCTAAGGGCGATGCCCGAAGTCACGACGGTCGAGCGGGCACGGGGCTAGGGGGCCGGATGTTCGCGCGGCGCCGTCCACTTCCCGTTCTCAAGCGCGCGGCCCAATTTCTTTGGCCGCGTGGCGGGTGGGCGCGGCAAGGCGTATACGTTGCGCATCGAATCAAGCGCTTGCCCGGAACGCCGAACAGGATCGCTGCCGGTTTCGCCTGCGGCGTCGCCGTATCCTTCACGCCTTTGATCGGATTTCATTTCATCCTCGCCGCGCTACTGGCGCTGATCATGCGGGGCAATATCATCGCCTCGGCGATCGGAACGGTTGCCGGAAACCCCTGGACTTTTCCCTTCATCTGGATCTGGACCTACAACATCGGGCTCTGGATCCTGGGCCAAGAGCAGAGCGGGTCGCTGCCCGAAAATTTTTCGATCCAGTACATCTTCGACAATCCTTTGAACGTCTTGTGGCCGATGGCCGTCGGCAGCGTGCCGTCCGGGACGGTCGCGTGGCTGGTCGCTTTTTTCATCATGCGGGATATCGTCAAGCGCTACCGATTGCGACGGCGCAGCCGGCTGCGTGCCAAGTTGCGGCGTAAGCGGTTTCGCGAGCGGCTCCGCCGGGAGAAGGCAGGCCAAATGGCGTCTGCCCGGAGGGAGGGCGCGGG
This sequence comes from Kiloniellaceae bacterium, assembly GCA_041552375.1. Taxonomy (GTDB): domain Bacteria; phylum Pseudomonadota; class Alphaproteobacteria; order Kiloniellales; family Kiloniellaceae; genus JAJFGK01. Next base: position 4,081 of record JBFELD010000152.1, read on the forward strand.
CGCATCTTACCTGGCCGGGGATGAAGCGTTGCCCGCGAGCCCCACGCCTGCGCGCGAAGCGAAGGCATCAGAGGGAAGAAAGCGATGATCATCGGCATCGGCAACGATCTGGTTCGCATCGACCGGATCGAAAAGACGCTCGAACGCTTTGGCGAACGTTTCATCCAGCGCGTCTTCACCGAAATCGAGCAGGAAAAATCCGAGCGCCGGGCCCAACGAGCGGCAAGCTATGCCAAACGCTTCGCGGCCAAGGAAGCCTGCGCCAAGGCGCTCGGCACAGGGGTGCCAAGACACGGTGTTCACTGGCGCGACATGGGTGTCGTGAACCTGCCGAGCGGCAAGCCGACAATGGAGCTTTTCAATGGCGCCAGGCTGCGCTTGGTGGAGCTGACGCCCGACGGCATGCAAGCGCGCATTGACGTGACCATTACGGACGACTATCCCCTTGCCCAGGCGATCGTCATCATATCCGCTTTGAATGGTGACGGCGCCAAGGCAACGTAATTGACAGGTTTTGGGAACAAGGGACCATGGTCGAGATGAACGAGTCCAAACACGAGACCACCGAAGCACAGGCGGCAAGCGGCGAGAGCCGTCACAGTGCGATCAAGGAGATCGTCTATACCATCGTGTGGGCCGTCGTCATCGCCGTGGTCGTTCGCACTTTCGCTTACGAGCCGTTCAACATCCCGTCCGGCTCGATGAAGCCGACACTGCTGATCGGCGACTATCTTTTCGTCTCGAAGTTCTCCTATGGCTATAGTCGCTATTCCTTTCCCTACGGCTTGGATCTGTTCGAGGGTCGCATCCTGGCTGACGAGCCCGAACGCGGCGATGTCGCGGTCTTTCGCAAGCCACCGCAGAACGACCAGGACTACATCAAGCGCGTCATCGGTCTTCCCGGCGACCGCATTCAGGTGAAGGGCGGGCTTCTCTACATCAATGGGGAGCCGGTCAAGCGCGAGAAGCTGGGGGTCGACACCGATACCGACGAGGCCGGCTTTCCCAAACAGCTCACGCGCTATCGGGAGACCTTGCCGGGCGGACGTTCTCATATCATGTGGGAGGAGTCCGATACCGGCTTCGCCGACAATACCCGCGTTCACGTGGTGCCCGAGGGTCACTATTTCATGATGGGCGATAATCGGGACCACAGCCGTGACAGCCGGGCCATCGGGCCCGTGCCATTCGCCAATCTGATCGGCCGTGCCGAGATTATCTTTCTCTCGCTGGATGGGGCGGATCTCTACCAATTCTGGACGTGGCCTTGGAGCATGAGGTTCGGACGGCTCGGTCATGTCATCGAATAGTCAGGGTGGGGCCGGCGCGATGTCGGACGATGGCGATCTGGTGTTGCTTTCGGACCGGTTGGAACATCGGTTCGACGATGTTGATCTGCTGAAACGCGCGGTGACGCATCGCAGCGCAGCCTCGCACCAAGAGCGCAAAGGACACTACGAGCGGCTCGAGTTCCTAGGCGACCGGGTGCTGGGGCTGATCATCGCCGAATTGCTGTTCGAGCGCTTCCCAAGCGAGGCCGAGGGCAAGCTCGCCCGGCGTCACGCGGCCCTGGTCAGCGGCGAGGCGCTGAGTGAGGTGGCCGACGAGATCGGCCTGGGTGCCTTCCTGCGCCTGGCGAAGGGAGAGGAGGAGGCGGGGGAGCGAGAGAACCCGGCACTGCTCGCCAATGCCTGCGAGGCTGTGATCGCGGCCCTCTACCTGGATGGTGGCCTTCCGGCCGCCGAGCGCTTCGTGCGGGGCCATTGGATGGCGTTGCTGCGCCGGGCGCCACTGCCGCCGAGAGACAGCAAGACGGCGCTTCAAGAGTGGGCCCAGGGTCAAGGTCTGCCGTTGCCGCGCTATCTCGAGACGGCGCGCGAAGGCCCGCCGCACGATCTGACCTTCACCATCACGGTCGAGGTCGAAGGCGAGGCGTCCGAGACTGGCGAGGGCCGGTCCAAGCGCAAGGCCGAGCAAGATGCGGCGGGCCGATTGCTCGCCCGTATCGAGGCTGAGCAGCAAGAGCGCCAAGCGTGAGCGGGCGCGCCGAGCCGGAGGCGGGGCAAGCCACGACACGCTGTGGCGTGGTCGCGCTGATCGGGGCGCCCAACGTCGGCAAATCGACACTTCTGAACGCCATGCTCGGAAGCAAGGTGTCGATCGTCACCCATAAGGTGCAGACCACCCGCGCGCGCGTGCGCGGCATCGCCATCCGCGGCGATGCACAGATCATTTTCATCGACACGCCTGGTATCTTCGAGCCGCACCGCCGACTGGAGCGCGCGATGGTCGCCGCCGCCTGGTCCGTCGTGGGCGATGCCGATATTACCGCCCTGCTTTATGATGTCCGGCGGGAGAAACGCGACCCCGATACCCGGCGCATCCTGGA
>JBFELD010000153.1:0-6402 GCA_041552375.1 Kiloniellaceae bacterium
CCGTTCGTCAGGCCGGCCGGCGACGGAAGATGTGGATCGTCTCGAAGGTCATCACCACCAGGTCGTCCTGGTTGAGAACTTCATAGGCCATGCGCAGAGTGCCGCGGTCGGGCTTACTCTCCGAGGGGCGTTTGTCGAGTACTTCGGCGCGCACGAAGAGAGTGTCGCCCGGCCGCACCGGGGCCAGCCACCGGACGTGGTCCATGCCCGGTGAACCCATCGAGCAGGCGTTGATCACCTTTTCCTGGTAAAAGAGCCGGAAGGCCACCGCCAAGGTCTGAAAGCCGGACGCGATCAGTCCCCCGAAATGTCCGCCCTGGGCGGCCACCACGTCGAGGTGAAAGGGCTGCGGGTCGTAAGTGAAGGCGAAATCGAGGATCTGCGCCTCGCTCAAGGTCGCCCCCTTGGAGCGAAAGGTTTGGCCGACCTCGAAGTCGTCGAAGTAAAGATCGCTGCTCACGATGGGGCCCCCTTGCCGCGGCGAGCCCAGACATCGGCTATGGCCGCATCGTCATGAAACCGCGATCTTGCCGCACATGTAAAGCACCGCCTGCCCGGCGATCAACACCCGGTCCCCCAGAAGCTCCACCTTCAACAACCCGCCGCGCTGAGAGACTTGGCGCGCCAACAGCTTGGTCTTGCCGAGACGCTCGGCCCAGTAGGGGGTCAGTACCGAGTGGGCCGACCCGGTCACCGGGTCCTCCGGAATACCGCCGCCGGGGGCGAAGTAGCGCGAGACGAAATCGCACTCGTCACCCGGTGCCGTGATCAGAAGCGTGCCGTTATCCCCAAGCTTCATGATCTTGTCGAGGTCGGGACGGCAAGCCAACACCGCGGCCTCGTCCGGCAGCACGGCGAACCACTTCGGTGCCGCCCAAACTTCCAGCGGCTCCTGGCCGATGGCCGCGCGGATTTGGCCATCGTCCTCGACCTGGCGTCCGGGCTGGGTCGGGAAGTCGAGCACGAACCACTCGCCATCCTTCGCCACACCCAATGGGCCGGAGCGGGAATCGAAGCGCATGTTGTCACGTCCGGGCTCCAGTATCGAGGAGAGCACATAGCCGGAGGCCAGGGTGGCATGGCCGCAGAGGTCGACCTCGCGCGTGGGCGTGAACCAGCGAATCGCATGGTCCTCGCCCGATTTGATGATGAAAGCGGTCTCCGACAGATTGTTCTCGGATGCGATGCTCTGCATCAGTTCGTCGGGCAGCCAGCCGTCGGGCAGCGGGCAAACGGCCGCCGGGTTGCCGGCGAAGAGCCGGTCGGCAAAGGCATCCACTTGATAGATATCGATTTCCCGTGTCATGGATTATTGTTTCCTTTTCCTTGGTTGTCGGTCTCGTACCAGGCCGCCTGCAAAGCTTTCGTGATGATGGGAAGGTCGGCCTCATCGGTCATCCAATTGGTGAAAGCAGCGCGGATACCTTCCTTGCCGGCGAACTCGCCGGGCGTCATGAAGGCTTTTCCTTCGGCGTTGAGCCGCGACAGCAGGGCCTTGTTGAAGGCCGCCGGATCACGGCCTTCGGGCACGAGGGGGCGGAAGATCACGACGTTGAGCTTGACCGGCGCCAAGAGCTCGAATTGGGATGTCCCTTCGATCCACGCGCCCAGCGCCGCGGCGTGGGCACAGCAGGACTTGACAACCGCCGCGGCCCCCTCCTTGCCATAGGCCTTGAGCGTCAACCATAAAGGCAGCGCCCGAAAGCGCTGCGAGCACTCCAGCGACCGGCCGATGAAGCGGGGCTCGGCGCCCTCACTGGCCAAATAGGCGGCATCGATGTCGCAGGCCCGCTCGAGAAGGCCGATGCGGCGGGTCAGGAAAAACCCGCTGTCGTAGGGCACGTTGAACCACTTGTGCGCGTCACCCGTGATCGAATCCGCCTGCTCGAGCCCCGCCGCGAGAGGTGCCAACTCCGGCACGCAGCGCGCGAAGATACCGAACGCGCCGTCGACGTGCAGCCAAGCGCCATGCGCACGACATACCTCGGCCACCCGCGCGAGATCATCAAAATCGGCGGTACTGACGGTCCCGGCGCTGGCGACCACCATCTTCGGACCCGGCCCGGCCGTCGCCAACCGCCAATCGAGGTCGGCGGCATCCATCGCCTCGCGCCCGGGCAAGGTATTGACCGCGCGGACGTGATCGCGGCCCAGGCCACTCAAGCCCATGACCTTGATGAAGGAGGCATGCGGCGTGGCGCTGAACACCTTCAGCCCACCCGCGCCGTTGCACCCCGCATCGGCCGGACTGACCCCCGCAGCCTCACCGGCCCACTGCCGCGCGACGATGAGCGAGAGGAAATTCGATGCCGTGGCGCCTGTGGTGAAGCAACCGTCGAACTCACGACGCGGCAAAGCGAACAAATCCATGATCCAACCCAACGCCTGGAGGCTGACCTGGGTCGCAATGGAGTCGCCCGGCACCGCCAGGTTCTGGTCGACCGCCGCGGCCAGCCAGTCGCCGGCCAGCGCCGCCGGGGTGACGCCGCCAGTCACGAAGCCCAGATAACGCGGTCCGACACTGCCCGATAGATGGGGCATGATACGCTGAGAGAAGGCGTCAATGGCCGCCGCGGCACCCTGTCCGCTCTCGTCCAGCCGGTCGAGCCAGGGATCCGAATCGTAACGCGCCGCCACGGGCCGATCTTTCAAGCCGCGATGAAATTCGCAGGCGAGAGTCGCGACCTTTTCCAACGTAGCGGCAAGCGAGTCGTGGTCCTGTGCCATCGCTCTTGGGACCATGGTTCGCGGGGCCATCTTTAGGTCCTCCTTTTCAGTTCCGTCACGACGCACCACCTTGGCGGGGTCGGAGCACCGCCACCTGGGTCATGAACACACCCATGAGGATCAGGCCCGCGGCGCCCAAGCTCGCCGGTGTGAGCCGGTCACCCAGCATCAAAGCTGCCAAGCCGGCACCCACCACCGCTTGCAGGAACTGTATCTGCGAGACCCTGGGGTGCGCTGCGAGAGCCCGGTACCAAGCGATATAGGCCGCCAACGACGCGAAAACCGCCAGATAGCCGACCGCGGCCAAGGTCGCCGGCGACGGTCCGACATCGATGCGCAGGCCATCGACGGCCCAGGGCAGAACCGCCAGCATCAGGGCCGCCGCCGCCAGGTGTCCCCAAAGCGTCACCGCCAAGGATCCGATTTCACGCGCCGCCTCCGCGCCGGACAGATACCCGAGGGCCGCCGTGGCGGCGGAGAGCAAAACCAACATATCGCCGGCAAGCGAAGCGCCCTCACCATCCAGCGCCCGCGTCCCCCCGACCAGAAGCGACGTTCCGATACAAGCCATGACGACACCGCCGAACCACAAGCGCCGCACACGCAGGCGCCCGACGGCAATCGCCATGACACCGGTGAAGATCGGCGCCATCGCAATCAAAAATGCCGCGTGAGCAGCGCTCGTCAGGCGAAGCCCGAGCGCGAGGAGCCAGGGAAAACCGATGTAGGCGGCCAAGGCCGAGACGAGAAGAAACCCGAGCGTCCGCCGGTTCGTGGGGCAAGGCGTGCGGCAGACAACGATCACCACCGCCGCCAAAGCCGCGGCCAGGACAGTGCGCCAGAATGTCACAGCGAAAGCCGAAAGCTCTCCCACCGCCACCTTGGTCGCGATCGGCGTGCCGCCCCAGATCGAGATCGCCGCGATCGCGCAAATGACAGTGGCCGCGTATCGTGAACCGATTGACGATTCCTGATGACTCGCCATTATTGTCTCTAATATTGTCCTATTTTTCGACCCGCTTCGGCGCCAAACAACCCTAATTGTTGCTATCCATTCTCGTCAATGTCATATTTGTCACCATGACAAAGTGGAGTCCCGACCTCTCCGATTTTGCTGGTCCCCGCTATCAGGCAATCGCCACGGCGATCGAGGCGGACCGGGCCGCGGGCCGGCTGGAGGCGGGCGAGCGTCTGCCGACGCATCGCGCGTTGGCCTGGCGTCTCGGCGTGACGGTCGGCACAGTGACCCGGGCCTATACCGAGGCACAGCGTCGCGGCCTCGTCATCGGCGAGGTCGGGCGCGGCACCTTCGTTCGCGGCCAAGCTCGCGACAGTGCGATGATGCCCATCGAGCCGCAACGTGAGACCGAGGGAACCGATTTCGGCTTCGCCTCGCCGCCGGCCCTGCCCGAAGACCGGGAGATCCTGTATCACCTGACCGCCTTGGCGCGCGAGCCATCAAGTGCCGCCCTGCTCGCCTATCAACCCAACTTGGGAACCGAGGGCGCGCGGGCGGCCGGGGCCGATTGGCTGGCGCGCAATGGCGTCATCCAGGCGCCCGAGCATTTGGCCATCACCTCCGGCGCTCAACACGCCATCATGCTGACGCTGGCCGCCCTTGCCCAAAGCGGCGACCGGGTGTTGTGCGAGGAGTTGACCTACCCCGGATTTTTCGCCGTCTGCCGATTCTTGGGGCTGCGGCCGGAGGGCCTGCCCATGGACCGGCATGGTCTCGACCCCGTGGCCTTGGAGCAGACGCTGCGTCAACGGCCTTATAAGGCTCTTTATACAATCCCCACCCTACAGAACCCGACGACCATCACACAGCCGCCCGATCGCCGCGCGGCGATCGTCGAGATTTGTCGCCGCCACGGCTTGGCAATGATCGAGGACGATATCTTCGCGCAATTGAGCAAGGCGCCACCCACCCTGCACGAGCTGGCGCCGGAGCTGACGTTCCACTTGACCTCCCTCTCCAAGTCTCTCGCCCCCGGTTTAAGGATCGGCTATGTCGCCTTTCCCAAAGTAGCGGCCGAGAGGATCGCGTTGGCCATGCAGGCGACAACCGTCATGGCCGCACCGATCCTGGCGGCGCTGAGCCAGCACCTGATCACCGATGGGACCGCCAGCCGGTTGGTCCACCGGCGTGGTAAGGAAGTGGCCCGTCGTGCCGACCGCTTCCGCGAGTATTTGGAGCCACATGGTCTCGCCCTGCCGGAGGGGTCCATCCACGCCTGGCTGCCCCTGCCCGAGCCTTGGCGAGCCAACGACTTCGCCGAGGCCGCACGGCGCGAGCGGGTGATCGTCCGCTCCGCCGATCGTTTCTCCCTGGCTCGGCAGGTTCAAGTGCACGCGGTCAGGCTCTGCCTCGGCCCGCCGAGCGATATGGCCGATTTGGCGCGGGGACTGGGGGCGCTGAAAGAATTGCTGGACACCCCGCCGCTATCGAGCAGCGGCAGCTTCATTTAGAGCAAGCTTTCGGGAATTTACTCAGCGGCTCCGGCGATTGCCCCGCAGATCGAGTCCATGGCGCGCTCGATCATCTCGTCGCGCTCGGCCTCGACCATCACGCGGATGACCGGCTCGGTGCCGGAGGGTCGGATGACGATACGACCATGCGCGCCGAGGTTCGCGCGCTCGTCCTCGACGATTTGTTGCACCCGCGGGTCCTCCAGGGGTGCGCCGCCATCGTATCGAAGGTTCCTGAGGCGCTGAGGCAGGGGCTCGAAGCAGCGCGTCACCTCGCTGGCTGGGTGGCCTTCCTCGACCAACACGGCCAACACCTGAAGCGCGGCGATGAGCCCATCACCAGTCGTCGAATGGTCGCTGAGAACGATGTGCCCCGACTGTTCGCCGCCGACATTGTAGCCGCCCTCGCGCATGCGCTCGACGACGTAGCGGTCTCCCACCGGGGTGCGTAGCAAATCGATGCCGCGCTCGCCTAGATAATGCTCCAGACCCAGGTTTGACATGACCGTGGCAACAACACCGTTACCGGACAGACGCCCCACCTTCTTCCAATAGTCCGCGATCAATGCCAGAACCTGATCGCCATCGATCAGCCTGCCCTTCTCGCAGGACAGGACAACCCGGTCCGCATCTCCGTCGAGCGCCAGACCGAAGTCGGCACCTTCGGCAAGAACGGTCTGCTGCATGATGTCCGGCGCCACCGCGCCGCAGCCCTTGTTGATATTGAAGCCGTCCGGCGCCACCCCCAAGGTAACGATCTCGGCCCCAAGCTCGTAGAGGATCCGCGGCGCGGCGCGATAGGCGGCGCCGTGCGCGCAATCCACGACGATCTTAAGCCCGTCGAGGCGTAGGTGGCGGGGAAAGGTCGCTTTCACGAACTCGATATAGCGGCCCATCGCGTCGTCCAGCCGGCGTGCATGACCAAGCCCATCGGGCGGCGCCAAATCGACAGAGGCGAGGTCATCCATGCGCGCCTCGATCGCCAGCTCCTCCTCGTCGGACGGCTTGTAGCCATCGGGGCCGAACAACTTGATGCCATTGTCGGCAAAAGGATTGTGCGAGGCGGAGATCATCACCCCGAGATCACCACGCAGGGATCGGGTCAACATGCCCACGGCCGGCGTCGGCATCGGACCCAGAAGCACCACGTCCATGCCCACGGCAATGAAGCCGGCGGTCAGCGCCGGCTCCAGCAAATAGCCCGAC
>JBFELD010000154.1:0-6396 GCA_041552375.1 Kiloniellaceae bacterium
AAATTCTAACTTATATTGTGAGAAGACATCGTTTGTAAATCAAGTAAAAACAACGAATTATCAGCATAGAACATTTTAGTAACTCTAAAGCAGGAGATCAGGACATGTTTGAGATCGTCGCACAGAGCATCACCCACGCCGGTGGCGTGCCCATGGCTGACGGCGTTCGTCTCTTCCCTGTTCAACAGGCACGCGTCCCGGCTCAAGCAAGCAAGGCGGGTCTCGCCTCGCGTCTGGTGACCGTGGCGAAGGCGGCCTGGTCCGGCGCTCGTTCAGGTGCTCGCCGAGGTTGGGTCGACGCAACGTGTGATGTCGCCGCCCACTAGGGTGCCGACTGAAGCGATCCGTCATCGAAGGCGACGCGGCCGGCGCCCAGGTAACGGCGATGGCGTTCGAGCTCGGCCTCGAGGCGCCGCCGGCGGCCCTTGCCCCATTTGACTCGTGGTTCGGGCCAGAGCGCGGTCACACGCAGGGCGTCGGCGGCCTTGTCATGACGCATGTCGAGGCGGCCGACGAAGCGCTCGCCTTCGAGAAGCGGGAACACGTAGTAGCCGTAACGCCGCTGCGGCGCCGGCACGAATATTTCGATCCGATAATCAAAGTCGAAGAGCCGTTGCAGCCGATTGCGATCCCGGATCACCGGGTCGAAGGGTGAGAGTACCCGCAAGCGCGGCGGCGCCTCGGCCAGTTCTCGTAAACGCTCCGGCAGGTTCGGTTGGCAAATGGCTTTGCGCGGGGGTCGGCCGTCGGCTCCTTCGACGAGGACCTCGATCACCTCTCCGGCGGCCAGGCGCTCTTCGCACCAGCGTTTGGCCTCCGCGGGCGTGAGCGAGGCCCAAAAGGCGGCGAGCTCGCCTGACGTGGCAACACCCAGCCTCTCCAGCGCCGAGGAGGCCGCCCAATCGACGAAGTCCGCGTCATGGGGATGGTCGTCCAGCAATTCCGGCGGCATTACTCGCTCGGTGAGGTCGTAGACCTTTTGAAACCCTTCTCGGCGGCAAATCGACAGCGCCCCCGTGCGCCAGAGAAACTCCAAGGCCGTCTTAGCCGGGTGCCAATCCCACCAGCCCCGTGCCGTTTGGGGCCGGGTGTGGTTGAAGTCCCGCGCCATGACCGGCCCCTGGGTTCGGATATGGTTCAGCAACTCGACCAGGTGATCCTCGAAGACCTCGCCATGCCAGTCGCGATAGCGGGTCCTCAGGCGCTCGGCCTCGCGGCGGAAGCGGGGCCGCCAATAGGGAAAGAAACGACTGGGGATGATGCTGGCGTCATGGGTCCAATTTTCGAACAAGGCCCGGTCCCGTTCCAGGGCGCGGGTCAGGAGGGCAGGCCGGTAGGTCTCGTTGCGGGTGAGCAGGATCATGTGATGTGCGCGCTCGACCGTGGCGATGGAGTCGACTTGGACGAACCCCATCGCCTCGATCATCCGCTTGAGCCCCGCGGCGTCCAGCTTTTGGCGCGGTGCCGCGCAGAGGCCTTGGCGCTGCAGCAGGAGGCGTCGGGCGTGACTGTTGGGGATGACGGTCGGGGTCGGCATGGGATCGAAACACCTTAACTTTTGTCGTGCCCAGGCTATCAGAAGGCTCGGCCGCAAGAAACGGATAGAGCGGACCCGTGCGTTCGCTCTATTGAGATCTTCCGACTCGTTGGTTTTAGGAGGAACTCATGCTGCAGCCGTTTCGTGTCGGGCCACTGGACAGCAATATCGCGGACGAGGCGCGATCGACCAGGGTCGACCGCTTCGGCAATGCCTTGTCGGTGCGGGTGTCCGATGGCGAAGGCGCTCCCTGTCGTCATTGCCTGAGAGAAGTGCCGGAGGGTAAGGGTCTGATTCTGATTGGCCACTCGCCCTTTACCCGGCCCGGGCCCATCCGCGAAGTGGGTCCGATCTTCATTTGTTCGGAGGCCTGCGCGCGCTACGCCGCGCGTGAACACCTGCCGGAGGTGGTGAGGAGCCGCCTTGTACAGCTACGGGCCTATTCGGTGGAGGAAGAGATTCTCTACGACCACTCGACGCTGCTCCCGGGCACGGAAGTGGAAGCGGCTTTGCCGCCGGTCTTCCAGGACCCGCGGGTTGCCTTCGTTCACCTGCGTTCCGGCCTCAACGGCTGCTTTCTCTGCCAGGTGGAGGCGTGTGAGGGTTAGGGTTGTTTGTCTTCCATACGCTCCAACTCGAAGCGGGCGAGCGTCGTGTGATGAAGGTGGCCGATATCGGCGGCCAGCACGGCTTCGAAGTGCTGGTGCGCGGCCGTCCGGTCGCCGGTAAGGAGGTGGAACTGGGCAAGAAAGAAGTGGGCCTGAACCTTGAGTTCACGGGTTTCCTGATCGCCTGTGATCCAGGCTTTGTCGATCAGTCCCGCGGGGTCGGCGCGCTCGATGAAGAGGTCGTAGACGGCGCGTGGCCAAAGATCCCCCATCAGCCATTCGCGCGCCTCGCTCAGGTCGCCGATAGCGTCCGCCCCGCTCTCGGCACGCGCCAAGGCAAGATAGTGCCAAATCGGTAGATAAGCGTCCGGTGGGCCGGTCTCCAGGGCTTTGGCAAAGCTTTCGGCGGCCCCGTCGAAGTCGCCGACGGCGAAGAGGCCGAGACCCTTGTTGGTCCAAGTGTCGGAGGTGGCGCCGGGCATCTCGCTCGCAAGGCTGAAGTCCTCCAGGGCTGCCGCTCGCTCACCTCGACCCAGCAGGACCCAGGAGCGGCTCATGAGCGCGCCCAGGTTATCGGGCTCCAACGAGAGCGCGTGGTCGAGGTCGGCGAGGCTCGAGGCCAAATCTCCCTCGGCGTAGTGCATCGTGCCGCGCAGGACGAACACGCCCGCGGCCTCATCATTTTGGGTCAGGGCTTCGGCGAAATCGGCTTCCGCACCGTCGCGGTCGCCGGCCATATAGCGGACCATGGCCCGGGTGGCGAAGGCGGTTGGATAGCGGGGCTTGAGACGAACGGCCTCGTCCAGGTCGGCCAGCGCGCGGCGGTAAATCTCGGGCACCGGCTTTCGGAAGTGTTGCTCCAGCAGGGCGATGGCATGGTGGAGGTGGGCATCGGCGAATTGGGGCTCGACGCTCACCGCGCGGAAGAAGAAGGCTTCAGCCTGCGTGAAATCTTCGGCACCGAGCATCACCAGCCCCATGACGTTGAGCACGATGACGTCCTCGGGCGCGGTGGTGCGGGCGCGCTCGATCGCAGTCAGGCCCTGCTCCGGCTTGCCGCTGCGTAACAGCGCGTGCCCCTTGAGTGCCAGGGCGCTGGCCAGTGTGGGGTGGAGGTCGAGCGCTTTGTCCAGATCGGCGATCGCTTCGTTATCCTGGCCGGCCTCGAAGTGGACCCAGCCGCGCCAGAAGTAGGCACGCGCGTTGGTGCCGTTGACCTCAATGGCAAGGTCCAAATCTGCCAGCGCGGAGGGGTAGTCTCCAAGGAGCGTATGCGCACGCGCCCGATCGATATGGAAGGTCGCCTGGCTCGGCTCCAGCTCGATGGCGCGGGCGAGGGATGCGAGCGCCTCCTCGTATTGGGCAAAACGGATGTAAGCACGGCCGAGATTAGCGTGGGCAATGGGGTTTTTCGGTTGCTGCGCCGCCAACAGCTTGAAATCGGACAGCGCCTCGGCGTCCCGCCCCAGGCTGAGGTAGAGGTCCGCCCGGCGTAAGCGTAAGGCGCCGTTGTCCGGTTCCAGTTCGACCGCGCGTTCAAAGCTTTCCAAGGCGAGACCCGGCGCACCCATGTCCAAATAGTGCTCGCCGCGCAACAGATAGATCGGCAGATAGGTGGGGTCGGCGGTCTCGGCGGCGGCCAGGTCGCGCATCGCTGCCGCCGGCTCTCCCAGCTTCAAGTTGACCCGCGCGCGTTCGCTCAGGACCGCGGCGCGCTGCTCGGTGGAGAGGTTGCCGCTTGAGAGGGCCTCATCGCACAACTCGAGCGCCAACTTGAGGGCAAAGACCTGATCGCGTGTGGCCGCGTCACGACAGCGCTCCGCGGCCTCCTGAGCCGAGGCCGGCCCGGGGCCGAGCAGCAGGGCGACCAGCAGCAGGGCGGCGAAGCACAGATAAAAACGCACGCTTATAGGATCCCCTCTCGCTTGAGTTCGGCCGCCGCCCGGGACGCCGCGGCGCGCGCGATGTCCGGCAGCGCGAGGACGTCGGCATCGCGACTGCGGAAGTTGGTAATGCAGGCGCGCAGGGCGAACCTGCCGTCGATCACGGCGTTCGAAAGGTAGGCTTCGCCGCCCTCCTGAATGATTTTCAAGCTGCGCCGATTGAGGTTATCGAGATAGCTCTCGTCGGCCCTATTGCCATCGCCTAGAACGCGGAAGGTGGTGACCGACAGGCTTTGGGTCAAGGCTTGCAGGCCCTCGGTCTCCTCGACGGCTTCGTAGAGCCGGCGCGCCAGCCTCAGGTTGTCCTCGATGGCGGCGATGCAGTGGCGCCGTCCAACTGATCTGAGGATGCACCACACCTTCAGGGCCCGGAAGCAGCGCGAGTTCTGGGGTCCGTAGTTGTAGTAGAACGGCGCGCGCTGAGGCCCCTCGTCGCTGGCGAAGGCGTAGTAAGAGGGGCTAAAGGCGAAGGTGTCGCGGTGAAAGGCGCGATCGCGCACCAGTGCGATGCCGGCCTCCAGCGGCGCGAAGAGCCACTTGTGCCCGTCGATCGCCAGGGAGTCCGCCTCCCGCAAGCCCTTCAGGTCCTCCGGCGCGCCCCGCGCCGCGACGGCGGGCGCACCATAGGCACCATCGACGTGAAACCAAAGCTCTTCCTCGCGGGCGATGGCCGCCATCTCGGGCAGGGGATCGACCGCGCCGGTGGAGGTGGTGCCCGCCGTGCCGACCAGAAGAAAGGGGTCCAAGCCGGCCGCGCGATCCGCGGCGATGCGGCGCTCGAGGTCTGAGAGGTCCATGCGTTGGTGTCCATCCGTCGCCACCCGGTGGATCGCGTCGGTGCCCAGCCCGGCGATGTCGACGGCCTTGTCCAGCCAGGTGTGCGCCTCCTCGGTCGCGTAAACCGTAAGTCCTCTCGCGCCGCTGCGCACCAGACCTTTTTGGCGCACGAAACCGAACTGTCTCCGGCGGGCGACCAAGAGGCCGATCAAGTTGGCGACGTTCCCGCCGCTGGTGAAGATCCCGCCGCAATCGCTGGGATAGCCGATCAGCTCGGCGATCCAGCGCACCGTTTGCGCTTCGATCTCCGATGCCGCCGGGTAGGCGATCCCGCTTGCCACGTTGTTGTTGAGGCCGGCCATGATCAGCTCGGCCAGAACGCCCACCGGCGCCGCCGAGCCGATGATGTAGCCCCAGCTTCGCGGGTGCCCGCTATGACGGCCGTAATCGCGGGTCAGCTCGAAGGCGTGCCGGAGGATCGCCTCGGGATCTTCGGGCTCTTCGGGCAATCCCCGCTCGCCCATCTCGCGGCGCACCTGGGCGAAATCATAGGCCGCGGCGGTTGGGATGGTGCCTATGGCCTCGAAATAATCGGCCAGCTGGTCGACCAATCGGTAGCCGAGACGGCGGAACTCCTCGGCCGGAAGATCGAACGGATTAGTGGTCGTGGGCTCGGCCCCGGAGGGATGATCGTCAGGCATCACAGAACTCTCCAACTCGACACGCGCGAGGGTCCGCGCACCATAGGCCCGTGCCCGTCCTCGAGAAAGTCCGTAGTTGGGGGGCGGTGGCTGGTGACTTGGAGCTTTCAGGCGTCGGATCGAGGCCGGGCCAAGGGGTGGCGCCGGTAGATCAGCCAATAGACGAAGGCCACCAGGCCACTGCCGCCGACGATGTTGCCGAGCGTGACCGGGATCAGGTTGCCGATCAGGCCGCCAAGGTCGAGACCCGATCCCTGTCCCGTCGCCATCATACCGAAGGTGATGAGAAACATGTTGGCGATCGAGTGCTCGAAGCCCAGGGCGACGAAAGCGGTGATCGGGAAGACGATGCACAGGATTTTGGCTGCGACCTGCTGCGCCGAAAAGCACATCCAAACGGCTAGGCACACCAGAATGTTGCAAAGGATGCCACTGAAGAAGGCCCTCCAGGGTGTCAATGACACCTTGGCCTCGGCCACCAGCGCCGCGGTTGCGCCGACGCCGCCGCCGGCGTGCTCCGGAAGCCCGGCGAGCAGGGCGAGAGCGACCATTCCCGAGGCGCCGACGAAGTTTCCGAGATAAACCAAAGTCCAATTGCGCAGGAGCTGAGCGGTGGAGATCAGCCGGTCGGCCCAGGCGATGACGATGAGATTGTTACCGGTGAACAACTCGGCGCCGGCGACCAACACCAATACCAGGCCGAGCGAGAAGGCCATGCCGGCGAAGATGCGTGCGCTTCCCAAGCTCAAATCGGCGCCAGTCAGGGCAAGAAGGTAGAACATGCCGCCAAAGGCGATGAAGGCGCCGGCCAGCGTGGCCAGCGTCAAGGT
>JBFELD010000155.1:0-6333 GCA_041552375.1 Kiloniellaceae bacterium
CGAGTTCGACGACCAGACCGACCCCTACGAGGCCGGCATCGGGTTCGCCGTCGCGCTAAAGAGCAAGAATGAGGATTTCATCGGCCGTGCGGCGTTGGAAAAGCGCAAGGAAAATCCGCAGCGCCGACTGGTCGGGCTCGAGTTGGAAGGCAACGAGCCCGCCGCGCATGGCGATTGCGTCCATGTCGAGCACCTGCAGGTCGGTGTCGTGACCAGCGCCACCCGCTCGCCCATCCTTAAGAAGAATATCGCGCTTTGCCGTTTGGCCATCGACTATGCCGAACCGGGCAGCGAGGTCGAGGTCGGTAAGCTCGACGGCCATCAAAAGCGGTTGCCCGCCCGTGTCGTTCCCATTCCCTTCTACGACCCTGAAAAGAAACGAGTGAGGGCTTGATCTCGCAACGCCGCGACCGAGAAAAGGCGGCTCGACACCGGGCACCGGGACCGCGTGTAGAAGGGCCGACTCGGTAAGGCGCCCATCCGGAAGGAGGCAAGAGACGATGTTCGAGACCGACCGTTTTATCGAGGACTGCAGGCGCGCCGTGGCGGAAGGGCAACCGGCCGTGCGCGAGGTCGTTTCGGAAGCGCTCAGCGATCCCGCGGCGGTAATGGCGGCCCTGGGCGAGCCGACCCAGGCCGGCATCGTACCCCTCCATCGCTCGCCCGAGATGACCGTCATCAATTTTACCTGGGCCCCCTGCATGAGCCTGATGCCACACAATCATCAGATGTATTCCGTTGTCGGCATTTATTCCGGTCGTGAGGACAACGTTTTCTGGCGGCGAAAAGGTGTGACGATCGAGGCGGCCGGCGCCAAGTCACTGGGTGCCGGGGACGTTACGACCCTCGGCACAGACATAATTCATTCGGTTCTCAACCCCATCGGCAAGATGAGCTGCGCGATCCACGTCTATGGTGGCGACTTCTTCGATCCACCGCGGCAGCGCAGTGAATGGGATCCCGAAAGCTTGGAAGAGCAACCCTGGGACATCGACAAGGTGCGCGGCATTTTCCGCGATGCGGAAAGGCGCTTTTACGCCGCCGGACCTACCGGTGCGGCCTCGTAAAGCGGCCTATCACCCTGGCCATTGCTCGACCACGAGACGCTAGCGACACTCAGTCTTGACTTAGGTCATTCAATCTGTGGTCGTGACGTGTTAGGGCCTATCCAACACACCTTTCGTACAGCGTCTTTTCAATCTTCAATTGTTGGTTCTGTCGGTTCGGGCGCGCGACTCCCAGCCGAAGGTGGCTCGAGAGAAGGGAGTGTGGGGCGATGAATGGAATGATCAGATCGTCGGGCAACCTGGCCCTTACGGCCGCTCTGCTCCTCACCGTGCTGCTTTCGAGTGCGGGGCGCCTTGCCGCCGAGGAGGACTGGCGCAATCTCTATCTGGATGCCAAGCCCGTTCTGGACGCCCGTTATCGCTTCGAGTTCGTCGATCAGGACGGGCGGTCGCGCGATGCCAAGGCCAACACCGTACGTACGCGTGCGGGGCTCGAGACCGGCCGTTTTTACGGCCTGGGGGTGGGTTTCGATGTCGAATGGATCGAAGCCATCGGAAGCGAAAAGTTCAACGATACGATCAACGGTAAGGCCCAGTACCCGGTCGTTGCCGATCCGGATGACGAGCAGGTCAATCAGCTTTTCATCGTCTCCGAGGATACCGTGCCGGATACGATGCTCAAGCTGGGCCGGCAGCGGATCATCTGGGACAACTCGCGGTTCATCGGCAATGTCGGCTTTCGCCAGAACGAGCAGACCTTCGATGCCTTCCGCGGGGCCGTGACCGCGATCCCGAACACGGAGCTGGAGTACGTCTATCTCGACGAGGTGCGGCGTATCTTCGGCACCGACTCTCCGCAGGGAGACTTCGGCCTCAGCAGTCATGGCATCCGGGGACAGTTCACCGGCTTCGAGGCGGTGACGATCACACCCTTCGCGCTGCTGCTCGATTACGATCCCGGCTCCCAGGCCGGCTTGGATTCGCAGTCCTACGGTGTTCTCTTGGGCGGCAGGCAAGCGCTCGACGACCATTGGGCCGTTCTCTACGAGGGCTCGCTGGCCTATCAGGAGGACTATGCCGACAATCCAGCAAACTTCGATTTTTGGTATTACCGGATCGAGCCCGGGATCGCTTACGATAACCTGAAGTTGAAAGTCGGCTACGAGGTTCTGGAGGGTGACGGGACCAATGCCTTTCAGACGCCCCTGGCGACGCTCCATAAGTTCAACGGCTTGACGGACCAGTTTCTCACGACACCACCTGACGGCCTGGAGGATCTCTACCTGTCCCTGGCCGCACCGCTGCCGGGGGAGGGATGGCTCGACGATCTGACCTTCAAGGCCGGCTACCATCAGTACTGGGCCGAGAAGGGCGGTTCGCATTATGGCTGGGAATGGGATGCCGGGGTCTTCAAGAAGATCACCACCGATTTCGGCAGCTTCAATCTGGGTGCGCAGTATGCCTCCTACGACGCCGACAACTTCTCCAGTGATACGGATAAGCTCTGGTTGACGGTTCAGTTCCAAATCAGTCCTAAGCCGCTGCGCCACTATTTGGGGGACGACGGGACCGGGACGAACTGAGGATCTGATCCCGGCCCGGGGCAACGCGCCGCCGAGGACAATCAAAAGGCTTGATTTACCAACCTGCCGGCCGCAAAGCTCGCCTGTTCCGGAGAGCGCAGGTGTATGGCCATGAGGCGAGCGGATAATGAGTGCGAATCCTAAGGCGGCCTCCCCTCCCATCGCGGTGGCGAGCATCATCGGATCCATGGGGTTGATGGCGATCGGCAACGGCCTCCTCTTCGCTTACATCCCGGTCAAGCTTGCGGCGGAAGGCTTTGCTCCCTGGGTCGCGGGAGCGATCATCACGGCGACGGCCGCGGGTGGTCTGATCGGCTGTCTGCTGGCTGGCCCTCTGGTACGCCGTGTTGGCCACGCCCGGGTTTTTGCCTCGCTCGGGGCGATCGTTATCCTGTCGGTCCTGATCCTGGCCATCGGCGCGGAGCCGGCCTTGTGGATCGTCTCGCGCGGTCTATACGGCTTTGCGATGACGGGCCTGTTCATCGTCAGCCAGAGCTGGCTGAACGACGCTTGTGAGAACATTTGGCGAGGCCGGGTGATCGCGGTCTTTTACATGACCTACGTCGTCTCCATCGGTATCGGCTCCTATTTGCTCAGGCATGTCTCGCTGGAAGGGTTGCAGGCCCCGCTTCTCGGCATCTTTTTTGCCGCGCTCGCCATCCTGCCGGTGGGCTTGACGCGCCTCAGAACTCCGCCGCCACCAGAGGCGGTGTCGGTCGCGATCCGTTCGGTCTGGCGCATCTCACCGGTCGGCCTGGTCGGTTTGCTCGCTGTTGGCGGCTTGACCATGTTGGTGCAGGGGTTCGCCCCGATTTACGCTGCGGCCAAGGGCTATGGGAAAGACGACATCGCCCTTTTGATGTTCCTCATGCAGTTCGGCATGATCGCTGTCCAGTATCCTTTGGGCGCGCTGTCCGACCGCATGGACCGCCGCTACATCCTGATCGTCGCGTCGTTGATCGTGGTCGTGAGCGCCGCGGTGGCAACTCAGCTCGACGGTGTGACGCTGCTATGGATGATCCTGGTCTTCGCGATCTGGAGTGGGGCCACCGAGTCGATCTATGCCGTGGCCAACGCCCATGCCAACGATCGCGCCGACCCGCAGTACTATGTCTCTCTCTCCAGCACGCTGCTGGTGGCCTGGTCGGTGTCGGGTCTTCTCCTGCCCGGTCTCGCCACGGTGTTGACGCAACTGACCGGCCCCAGGGCCTTCATGTACGTCGCGATCGCCATCGCGCTGTCGTACGGCACCTTCGTCGTCTTCCGCCTGACGCGCCGCGAGGCGGTCGCAGAGGAAGACTTGGAGCCCTATCAGCCGATCTCCGCGCAAGCACCCCATACCGCCGAGCTGGCGCCTCAACCATCCGAGAGCGATCGGCCCTGAAGGGGTCATCTCGGATAAAGGCGGTCTTCGAGCTCGGCCACCAAGGCCAGGTGTTGTTTTTCCAGAGCTTGAAGGCGTTGATCGAGTTTTCTGATGACGTTGAAGATCCAGACGATAACGACCAGAAACACGAACATCACCAGGATTACATTCGGATCCATCTCCCTCATCTCCATTTCTTCCCGTGGGCGTGCCGCGCACGAGCCTATAGACCAACTGGCGGCTTGGGGAATGACCCGGATCAACGCCATGCAAATTGGCGCCCCTGGGCCTCTCGTATGCACAGCCTACAGGTGCTATGCTGTGCATATCGGGGTGCCGGGCCCAGGCGGCACGGATAAGATCGGCGGGCCAGAGCTGCGAGAATTCATAGGGGAGAGAGGCTATGAGGATCGAGCCGAATCTATCGACAACGTCCTTCGATGATGCGCCTAATGGTTGTGTTTTGATTGCTAGAATGGGGCCGCGGAAAATCGTGCAGGGCATGAAGGCCGCCCACGGCGAGGGCGGCGGAGCGCAGGCGAACTACTTCGTTACCCTCGGGCCATTCTTCGAAGAGCATGGTATACGCCCGGTCGTGTATGACCCGGCCGATCTCGAGACTTCGCTCATGTTCGATGCGAGCTCCAACACGCGTCTGCTGTATGCGCCCCGACCGGAGGCTCTGTTGATCAAAGACGTCGATCAGGTGCAACAGGAAGGTCATGTCGGTGAGCTGCTCTTCACATCGGGAAAGTCGCTCCTCACGGTGGCGAACTTTGGCCGTGCCGGCTCCGGGCAAGTGACCTATCTCGACTTGGACAGCGGCGAGCTTACGGGATTGCCCGATAGCCCCTCATTCTTCTCCGTGTCCCAATGGCGTCTGGAGACGCTGGACGCGAAAGGGGACGTCGTCCATGCGGAGGAATTTTCGACCTCGGACTAGGCGGATGGCGGTTCCTGGTCTGGGCCTTGTTCCTCCAAGCGGTCGGTCGCCGGAGGTGGCGTGCGTGATAGAGAGGCGATCTCCCGCCAGAGGTCCGGCGTCATGCCGACTTCGACCGCCTTCAAGGATGCCGACAGTTGGGTGGCCGAACGCGCACCGATGATGGGGCAGGTGATATCGGGATGGAAGGCCACCCAGGCGACCGCTAAGCTGACAGGGTGGACGCCCCGGTCCTCGGCAAACGCGCAAAAGCGATCGGCGGTTTCGTAAAACCACCGTTGATCATAGCGTTGTCTGTATTCCTCGTTCGAAACCAGGCGTGCCGCTTCCGGGCGGGTCTCGCCACGATACTTACCGCTCAATAGGCCGCCTCCCACGGGTCCATAGCTGATGACACCAAGCCCCTCGGCACGCGCCAGCGGCAGGATTTCGACCTCGGCCTGGCGCTTGACGAGATTATACATGGGCTGGATGAGGTCGAAGCGCGACCAGCCATTCAAGCCTTGGCGGCCGAGCGCGATGGCGACCTGCCAGGCGGCAAAGTTGCTGGCGCCGAGATAGACCACCTTGCCGTCGCGGACGAGATCCTCGAGCGCGCGCAGCGTCTGATCCAGGTCCGTGCGCTCGTCCCAGCGATGCAAAAACAGCACGTCAAGCCGATCGGTCCCCAGGCGCCTTAAGCTGTCTTCGACCGCGCGCAGGATATGGCGGCGGTTGCCGCCGTGCGCGTTGGCGTCGTCATCGGGCCTGACCGGCAGGAAACATTTGGAGGTGATGACGAGCCGGTCGCGTTCGCCGGCGATCAGTCGACCCAGGATCTCCTCCGCCCGGCCGCCGCTATAGGTGTCGGCGCAGTCGAAAAAGTTGATGCCGGCATCGCGGCAGGCCTTGTAGATGTGGCCGGATTCCCGCTCGTCGGCGTCACCGCCGAAGGACATCGTCCCCAGACAGAGCTGGGATACCTGAACGCCCGTGCGCCCGAGCCAAACCATTCTCATCGTCTCGGTCCTCCTCGTTTTCGACAGGGCTACGCGATCGGAATGACGAGCGCAAGCACCAGGCCATGTTTCTTGAACCCAACCGCTTGCTCGGATGGCTCTTCTTAGTCTGGAGATTCGAAATATGCTATGAGAGGTTGTATCGATACGAATCTACCCGTGATTTCCGGTGAAGGGGGCGACATGGATCCGGTCTTGATCGCAGCGGCGTTCGTACTCGGACTTGGGGCCCGGCAAGTGGGGTTGCCGCCGTTGGTCGGCTTCCTGGCGGCGGGGTTTGCGCTCAATGCCGCGGGCGTGGAGGCCGGGCCCAATCTCGAGACATTCGCAGATTTGGGCGTCATGTTGCTGCTCTTCACCATAGGGCTGAAGCTCAAGATCGGGACTCTATTGAAGCCGGAGGTTTGGGCGGGCGCGTGCATTCACATGGCGATCA
>JBFELD010000156.1:0-6331 GCA_041552375.1 Kiloniellaceae bacterium
CTGGGGGGCGAGCGCGCGCGCCTGGGGCCTGACGTGGCGGCGCGGTTGGAGGCCGATCGCGCGGCCTTCCAGGCCTGGCTGGCGGACAATCCGGGGCGCTTCGTCTATGGCGTCACCAGCGACTTCGGACCGCACGCGAACCGCCGGCTGGAGGGTGAGGAGCGCCGGCGCCTGCGCCAGTTGGGGGTGCCCTTCCTGGGGCTTTCCTTCGGTGATGGCGCGCTGCCCGAGGCCGGGGTGCGGGCGATGGTGGTGGCGCTGCTGGCGCTCTTCCTGCGCGGCGGGCCGGCGGCGGGGCCGGCGGTGGCCGAGGCGCTCTGCCGGGCGCTCGACGGGCCCTTGCCGAAGATCCCCGACGGTGGGCTCACCTCGCCGGGCGAGATGATGCCGATGTTCTACCTCTACCAGGCGATCCCGGAGCTGGTCGCCGACGAGGGACAGGCCAGCGCCGGCAACAGCGCCGCCGCCTCGGTCGGGTTGGCGGGGTTGGCGGCCATCGGCGCGCGGCGGCGGCTGGAGCTGGCGGTTCAGGTCCTGGCGCTTTCCTATGAGGCTTTCAATGCGCCGTTGGAGCACCTGGACCCGGCGCTGGGTGAGCTCTGGGGCGATCCCTTCGAGGCCGAGGCGCTGGCGCGGCTCATGGCCTGCCTCGAGGGCGTTCCCACCGACGGGCGACGAGACTATCAGGCGCCGGTCTCCTACCGCATCCTGCCGCGGGTCCTGGGCCAGGCCCTGCGCGCCGGCGCGCGGCTGTCGGACACGGTCGAAGTGTCCCTTCAGGCGATGGTGAGCAATCCCATGTTCCTGCCCGAGGAGGGGCGCGGTGGGGCGCGGGCGCTCTCCACCGGCGGCTTTCACAACGCGCTCGTGCCCCAGGCCCTCGACGGTATGAGCGCGGCCTGGGTCGATCTCGCAAGTCTGATGCACCGGCATATCGTGAAGCTCCACCGGGGCGCGGTCTCGGGGCTGCCCGACCGATTGGTGCGGGAGGGCGAGAGCTATCGGCAGGGCCGCACCACCAGCTACCTCGAATTCGTGCCAGGCGACATATTGGAGGAGATGCGCCGCTGGGCCGAGCCGTCACTGCTGTCGCCGGCGGAGCCCGGCGCCTCCCACCAGGACGACGTGAGCGCGCCCGGCCTCATCGCCTGGCGCAACGAACGCCGGGTGGCGGTTCTCTTCGACCGGGTGATGGCGGTGATGGCCGCTGTGGCGAGCCAAGCGCTGGACGTTACCGGACGCGCGGCGCCGGTGCCGCTGACGGGCTTCCTCGAGGAGGTCCGCGAGCACTTCCCGCCAGTGTGCGAAAAGCGCGTTCTCGGTGAGGACGCGGCGCGGCTGGCCGCAGCCTTTACCCATCGGGCGGCGGGGAGCGAGAGGGCATGACCGTGGAGCTGTCGAGCCGCCGTGACATCACGCTGGAAGCCCTGGCGCGGGTGGCGCTGGGCGGTGAGGACCTGCGCGTTTTGCCCAAGGCCAAGGCGGCGATGGCGGCTGTGCGGCGCGACTTCATGGCCTATCTGGAAGCCGACAGGGGGCGCTTCATCTACGGTGTCACCTCGGGACCGGGTCAGCGCGCGGCGCGCCGCCTGACGCCGGCCGAGCAGCGCCGGCAGGCGGGGGCCTATTCGCGGACACCGGACGGAGCCGGCTTCGGGCCCGACGTCCTGCCCGATCGGGTGGTGCGCATGATCGTGGTTGCACGCCTTGCGAATTATCTCGAAGGCCATGCCAAGGTGCGGCCGGTAGAGGCCGAACGCATTGCCGCGCTGCTGGACGGCCCCATGCCGCGGGTGCCGCTTTCCGGCCAGGTGGGGGCGGGGGAGATCCTGCCGCTATTCCACCTCATGCATCACCTGCCTGACGGCGAGACGGAGGAGGGCGAGCCCATGGCGCGGGTCAACGGCGCGCCCGTGGCGGCGGCTCTTCTGGCCGACGTGGCCTTGAGCGCGCGCCGGCGGCTGGTGCGCGCGGCACAGGTCTTGGCCCTCTCCGTCGAGGGCTACCGCGCGCCGCTGGAGCCCTATGACGCGGCGCTGGTGCGCTATCTCCGCGGCCGCGCCGAGCGCGAGGGCGTCCGCCTTCTCCGCCACTGGCTCAAGGGGGCGGCAAGCGGCGGCCGGCTCGGCCACCAAGCGCCGGTTTCCTGGCGCATTTTGCCCCAGGTCCTGGCTGCGGCGGCCCAAGCGGTCGAGGACGTCGAGCGGGCGGCGCGGGTCTCGCTCGCCTCGGTGAGCGACAACCCGGTCTACTTGCACCCCGACAAGGCCCATCCTCTAGGCCGGGCGATCTCGACCGGTGGCTTCCACAACGCCCAGGCGGCGCCGGCCATCGACACCGTGAATGCACGTTGGGCCGACCTCTGCACGCTCGCCGACCGGCATTGTCTGGCGCTGCACAGCGGCGGGCATCTGCCGGAGAGCCTGGCGGCACCAGGCAGTGAGAGCTGGGGGACGACGCTCCTCAGCTTCGTTCAGGTCGGCTATGGCGAGGAGGCGCGCCAGGCGGCACGGCGCACCTTCGCGCCCCCAAGCGAGGGCGGCGGCGTCGGCGGCCAGAACGACATCGCCTCGCCGGCTATGTTCGCCTATAGCAAACACCGGAAGGCGGCCTTCTGCCTCGATGCCTGCTTGACCCTCTTGGCGGTCAGCGCCAGTCAGGCCTTGTGGGTGACCGGGCGGCAGCCGGCGCCGCGCCTGCGCCCCTTCCTGGAGGAGGTGCGCGCGCTGGTCCCGCCGGTGGCAGAGCGTAGTGACCGGCACCTGGGCGCGGAGCTGGAGCGCTTGCGCGAGCGTCTGGCCGCGGTGGCGGACAAAGGTGCGGGAGACCTGCTCTGACCGGCGGGGACGGCGGCCGGGCGCGCGGAACGATGGAAGTGGCCGGATAATCCTTTAAGATCACCTCATGCGCACAGGCTTCATCCTCACCCTTTTGTTCGCCCTTACGCTCCCTGTTGCCATTGCGAGGGCCGAGGGCAATGCGGAAAAGGGACGCGACATCGCCATCCAGCACTGCAGCCGCTGCCATGTGGTGCCCGATCACAACCCCATGGGCGGGATCGGAAGCACGCCCTCCTTCCGCTTGCTGGCGGAGTTGGGGGACGGGATGGAGCGCTTCGAGACCTTCTTCAACCGCCGACCCCATCCGTCCTTCGTACGGCTGCAGGACACCCAGCCGCCGACGGGCCTTCCAAGCGCGCTTCAACCTCTCGAGCTGACCTTGGCCGAGTTGGAGGACCTTCTGGCCTATGCGCGCCGGCTTCGCGATTGGCAGGAGTGATGGGCCTCAGTGTGGCTGAGTGTACTTCTTCAGAAAGGCGATGAGGTCGTCGCGGGCCCGCGCATCGGGTAGACGTTGCAGAGGCATCTTGGTGCCGGGCAGGAGCACGTCGGGGCCCAGCTCGAAAAGCTGCGAGACGGTTTCCTCGGTCCAGACCAGGCGGCTGTTGCTGAGCGCCTTGGAGTAGCGGTAGCCGGGATAAGTGCCAACGCGGCGCCCGAAGATCCCTGCCAGACTGGGACCGGCCCGGGTGACGTCATCCTCCACGAGGCTGTGGCACACGGCGCACTTACGAAAATGGTAGCTGCCGCGCACCACCGGATCGTCGGACTTGGCGGCATCGGGGCCGACCCGGTCGATGGCTTGGAAGGCCGTGGTCGTGCCCGTCAAGGGCCGCCCGGTGGCGACGAACCAGGCACGGGCCACGGGGTCGATGCCTCCGGCATAGATGATGGCGGCTTGAGGAGAAAAGGCGATCGACCAGACCGCATTGTAGTGGGCGATTTCCAGACGTCGCTGCACACCGTTCTTGCCGGCGCGCCAAATCAAGAGCTGACCGTCGGTGCCGCCCGAGGCGAGCGTCTGGCCATCCGACGACAGGGCAACAGCGAGGACCGCCCCGTCATGGCCCTGGAAGCTTTGCAGGACCTCGCGGTCGGCCAGGCTCCACAGGCGAAGCAGGCCGTCGGCCGAGCCGGTCAGGAGCCGTGTGCCGTCGGCCGAGACCTGAAGATCGCTGACCGGAAAGCCGAGCGAGGCCAAGCGCGAGTGCGAGGCCCCGTCGGCGAGCGGCCAGCGCATGAGGAGGCCGTCGTAGCCGGCCGAGATCAACGCCTCGCCATCAGGCAGGAAGGCCACGGCATTGACGCTATTCTCATGACCTTCGAAGAGGCGAAGCTCTTTGCCCGTTTCGAGGTCCCAGAGCCGGACCGTGCGGTCCCAGGACGCGCTCGCGGCCAAGCGCCCGTCGGGCGAGACTGCGACCGAGACAACTTTCTTGCTATGGCCGTCGAAGCGGCGCAGCTCCTGCCCGCTTTCGAGATCCCAAAGGCGCAGCGTGCCGTCATCTCCGGCGGAGATGGCCCGATCCTCGTCAGGCGGCAGGAAAGCGACGGCGTTGACCGCGGCCTCGTGGCCGGCCAAGCGGTGGATCGGCTGGCGGGCGGCGACGTCCCAGAGAATGACCTGATCATCGAAGCCGCAGGTGAGCGCCAGCGTCCCGTCGGCCGAAATGGCGATGTCGCGAACGGGCGCACCGTGACCGATGAAATCGGCCCGTGCCGCGGCGCCGGGCCAGAGGATCAGGACCGCCAGAATACACCAACACCAGACCGCTCGAGGCCAAGTGCCTGGCATTGCGGACCCTCCGTCGTTCGCTTTTCTATTCCGCGGGTACCTTGGCGGCCTCGTCGGCCGCGGCTTGCTCGACCTCCTCGACCCACAGGTTGTGATGCTCCTTGGCCCAGTTCAGGTCGACCTTACCGGAGCCCATGGCGGCGAAGGCGCCTTCCATACCGATCGAGCCGATATAGATGTGAGCCAGAATCACCGCGATCATGAAGAGCGAGATGGCGCTATGCCAGAGCTGCGCGAGCTGTTGTTCCTGTATGGGTGTCAGCTCGGTCGGCAGGCTGAAACCGAAGACGTTCAGGAACTGGAAGGTCTTGGCGAACATGGCATATTGGAAAGGATCGAGCAGGACCCAGCCGGAGAGGCTCAAGGAGGCGCCGCCCAGGATCGTGATCCAAAAAATGAGCTTCTGGCCGGCATTGAATTTGCGTGACGGTGGGTGTGAGCCCTTGGTGAAGAGCCCACCCCCCTTGGCCAGCCAGATCAGATCGTGACGGTTGGGGATATTGTGGACGACCCAGAGGATGAAGATGATCACCAGGCCGGCCATAAAGGCGAAGGCGACCCAGTTGTGGGCCCACTTGCCGGCCAGGGTTATGGTGGCGAAGGCATCCTTGCCGATGACCTGGGGAAGAAAATAGCGCCCATAGAGAATGTTGAGGCCGGTCAGGGCCAGAATGATGAAGGAAACGGCGGTCAGCCAGTGGCCGACGCGCTCGATCATGTTGAAACGCTCGATCAGCTGGCCGGAAGGACCATGCTCGATCTTGATGCGGCCGCGCAGCGCGAAGAAGAGCGCCAGCAATATGACCATACCAAGCATCACCCAGATGCCATAGGTCGACAGCGGCCCGTTGCGTAGTGCGCGCCAACTCTCGCCCTCGGATTGGATGAGGACGCCGGCCTTCTTGTCCGGAATTGAGACGTTGCCCTGCGCCCCTTGCCGGATCTTGCGCCAGAACTCCGAGTCGCTCGTATTGCCGAGCACGCCGCCGGGTACGGAGCCGCTGCTACCTGGGGCGGCTTCCTCGGGGGCTGGCTGTGCGGTCGCTTCTTGGGCACCGGCAACGCCGGTCCCTGCGAGCGATAACGTCAGGACGAGCAGCGCCGCGGATAAGATACCGATCAGTCTCATTGTTTTACCATCCTCGAGGCAAGCCGTTGCCGCGGACCGAGTACGGCGACGGCGCACTACCACGCGCGCTGGCGCATGGTCCGTTGACGCAGCTCATCGGCCGTTTGTTCGCCGATCGCGGTGTCGGCTTGGCCTTGATAGGTTCCCTTTTCCATATGCAGCTCGCGTCCTTGCTCTTCCTTACGGCAAGCAGTGAGACCGGCGAGCAGCACCATCGCTCCCACGGCCGTCCAACGAACGGCCAAGCGTCGCGCGAGAGAGGCACGCCCCATATTCAAAGCCTGGTTCTCCATAACAAGAACACCATTTAAGACCCAAATCGAACCAATTTCTAGATTACCGTCGGCGAAGAGATCCTAGCAAGAGGGAGTCCCGGAACAATCGGGACTCCCCTCGCTCATGAAACAAACACACGGCCTCTCGCTTCGGGGTTCTTACGAGCCCTTTTGCTGGTAAGCCGTGCCCCAACCCCAGGCGCCCGAGCCGAAGCCGCGGGCCACGACCCGCTCGCGGTAGACGTTGGCGACGATATCGCCATCGCCCGCCAAAAGCGCCTTGGTCGCGCAC
>JBFELD010000157.1:0-6296 GCA_041552375.1 Kiloniellaceae bacterium
CCCGAGATATGACCACGACCTTTTGGAGTGACGACCGGCGTATCGAAAGAGGGCACATCGGCGCGCTGTTGCGCCAAGAGGTGCCTGTCTTAGCCGTCGTATTTCTTTATTGCGCCTTGGCGGTCTTGACGCAGTCCTTACTCGGTGTCGAGGGACGGGCGGCACTGTTCCTATACAATCGGTCGTTCCTGATGGTCTTGCTGGCCTGTGCGATCACTTTTTTTCTGGCGCACGCGGTCTATTGCATGGTGATGGTTCGGCCATCTCGGCTGACGCGATGGATCATGGAGGATTTGCGTGGCAACTATTTGACGCGTGACAGACTTCTTCCCGGCTTGCTTGTCCTTGTCGTTACCAGCCCATTCATTTCCTCTTTCACGTTTTTCAAGACGCAGATCCCATTTTTCAATGCTTTTACTTGGGACCGGACATTCGCCTCTTGGGACCGCTGGTTGCACGGTGGGGTTCAACCTTGGGAGCTGTTGCAACCGTTCCTCGGTTGGCCGCAGGTGACGACGGCAATTAACGCCGTCTATCATGCCTGGTTCTTCGTGTTGTTCGCTGTCTTGTTCTGGCAGGCCTTCAGCACCGCCGACCGTCGGTTGCGCGCCCGCTTTTTCATGAGTTTCTATCTTTCCTGGATTCTCATCGGCACCTTGGCGGCGACGTTGCTGGCTTCCGCTGGCCCGGTCTACTACCAACGCTTGTTGGGCGAGAACGGTGGGTTCGCGGACTTGTTCGCCTACCTCGAGGTGGCCAGCCGCACCAGTCCGGTCTGGGCACTCGAAGTTCAAGAGCGCCTGTGGACCGGCTACGAGGCAAGACAGGTGGGGACGGGCGCCGGCATCTCGGCGATGCCATCCATGCACGTGGCCATGGCGGTGTTGTTCGCGTTGCTGGCGCGCGAGGGGGCCCGTCGTCTATATCCGCTCTTCGTGTTGTACGCCGTGGCCATCCTCGTCGGCTCGGTGCACCTGGGCTGGCACTACGCCATCGACGGTTACGTGGCGGCGATCATGGTCTGGGTCATCTGGATGGTCAGCGGACGACTGGTCGCTCCCGTGAAGGATGCGGCCCGGGATGGCTCAGGCGACCTTGTGAAAGACCAGGAATTTGGAGCCCAGGAAGTTCACCAGCAATCCGGCGATGGACCCCGCGGCCACGGCCAGAACCGGCCAGGCGCGGAACAGGTCGTCGCCGAGGATCAGGGCTGAGTAGACGCCGTAGTTCACCAAGCCGCCAGCGGAATTGACCAGCACGAAACGTCCCCACTGCCGCATCCGCCCCTGCTTCGAGCGGTCGCGAAAGGTATAGCACCGGTTTAGCGCCCAGGTGATGCTGGCGGCGAACAGGAACGAAACCACGCGGCCCAGATAGAACCCGAGACCGGTCACCGACAGCACCAAGGTCAGCATCGATGCATCGGCCATGAAACCGATCGTGCCGACGATGCCGAAGCGCACGAATTGCGCCGGCAGTGAGAGGGCCGACAAATTCTCTGAAGAGGGCATGAGGTATGGCTATTCGGGTAGCAGGGCACCGCGCGGCGGCGCCGGCAGCTCCAGATAACGCAGACGTTTCAATTCCTTGCGGCCGCGGGTCACGGTATCGAGTATGAGACCGCAGGTCAGGCTCAAGAAACCCACCAGCATCGTTGCCGATGCCAGAATGGCCGTGGGAAAGCGTGGCACCAAGCCGGTTTGCAGGTAGGTTATCGCGAGAGGATAGACCAGGGCGACGGAGACCACCGAAAGCAGGGCGAAGACCGCCGAGAAGAACTGTAGGGGGCGCTCTTCTTTGATCAACTGCACGATCGTCTTGAGAATGCGCCAGCCATCCCTGAAGGTGCTGAGCTTGCTCTGTGATCCTATGGGCCGCTCTTTGTATATCGTTGCGACCTCCGCGACCGGCATCCGCAACTCGAGGGCGTGAACCGTGATCTCCGTTTCGATCTCGAAACCGCGGGAGAGCGCTGGGAAAGATTTCACGAACCGCCGCGACAACACGCGGTAGCCTGACAGGATATCGTCGAAGCGGTGCCCGAAGATCATCGCGACCAAGCGCGTGAAAAGCGCGTTGCCGAAGCGGTGGCCGAGGCGATAGGCCTCGCGGTCATCGGATATGCGCGCGCCGTTCACCATATCCAGTTGCTCGTTCAAGAGGCGTCGGACCAAGACCGGCGCGGCTGCGGCATCATAGGTGTGGTCACCATCGACGAGGATGTAGATATCGGCCTCGATGTCGGCGAACATCCGCCGTACCACGTTGCCCTTGCCGCGTAGGGATTCGTGCATGACCACCGCGCCGACGCTTTTGGCCGCGGCCGTGGTCATGTCGTCCGAGGCGTTGTCATAGACGTAGACCGCCGCCCCCGGGAGGGCTCGGCGGAAGGACGTGACCACCTGGCCGATGGTCGCCTCCTCGTTGTAGCAGGGAATGAGAACCGCGATTTGGGGGCTTTCCGTCTCCGGCAGTGGTACGGGATGGCTGCTGTGAAGTCTTTCCCGTATGGCCGTTTGTGTCATGGTGTCGATCCAAGATGCGCGGTTCGTGTCCATTGGCACTTTCCGATGCGAAGGGTTGATAGACCCTTAAGAAGAGTGGCTCGCTCAGGCGTCCCTGTCGACACTATAGAGCAGAAAGGCATCGGAGTGTATCGGGGGCAGGGTGATCGCCTTCAACCAAGCGGGCGGCTCGCCGGTGATCAAGCGATCGTAAAGCCGGTCAGTGCTGTTCCGCTCCGTATAGAAAGCGCGTTCGGCGGGCCCTGGGCACAGCAGGATAAAGTCCACTTCGCGTAGCTTCATCAAATCACGGGCGGCCCGGTCGTCCTCGCCCGCCAGCATTGCGTGGCCGTCGATGATGCCGGCACCATTGCGGTGATAGGGTGTCCCGATCACCTGCAGCCGGCTGCGATAGAGGATCTGTGGCCCCAGGTCCATGAAGGCGAGAACGGTGGCGGGTCCTGAGGGGGCGGGTTGCGCGCGTTCGATGAAGGCGGCCACGGCCCGGACATCGCAAAGGCTGTTCGCGGTTTGCGGCGCATCGCGCTCGGCAAAGTCTTCGAGGCCGGAGTTGGCCACGCTCTTGCCGACGAGCAAGGGACCGACAAGCAGTAACGCCATGATACCACCGCGCGCGAGGCCTCGTCGCACATCGCTGCGGATCGCGCCGGCAGCCGCGAACGCGCTGTCGATGAAAAGGGCGACAGCGAAGAGAATGAGCACCTCGGCGAAGGCGGCAAAGCGCAGGTGCGCGATGGCGGCAAGGGCGAACACGACGATGGCGATCGTCAGCACCACCCAGGGCAGTCGGGGGCCGATCCCTTTGAGAGCCTTGATGCGCCAGAGGAGAAACGGCAGGGCGACGGCCAGGTGGCCGAGATAAACGATGGCGTCTCCAAGGCTTTTCCGGTCCCGCGGGATCAGGTCGCGCATCTCCAACACTTTGTCCAGCCAGATCGGCTGGACGCGCGGGTCGACATCGGCCATGGGCCCGGCGAAGAAGGGGGTGAAAAACAGGACGAGCGGGACTAACGCGAGAATGGCACCGGCGCTCGCGATGGCCAGGCGGCCGGGCAGGTGGTCTGCGACGCCAGCGCTTCGCTCTTCGATCATCCCGCATACCAGCATCCAGAAGACGAGGAGTTCTCCGGCAAGCAGCAGATGAATCGCGGAAACCTTGTCATAGGCGACCTGCGGCGACGCCCAAGGGGGATATTCCGTCAGGACCGCCACCGCGATTACCAGGACGAAGCCGAGGGCGTGCCCACGGTTTTGGCCGGCGCGCTTGTCGGGATCCAGCAGCCAGGCGATGGCAAGCCCGAAGGTGGCGAGCCCGGCGGAGAGCAGGAACTCGACACTGAGCCACAGGCTTAGGCCGGCAAACGCGCCGGCCCAAAACGGGCTCGCCCGGTCTCGCCGGTCGATCAACGCGCGCAAGAGGAAGCCCCACTGCAGGACAAAGACCAACAAGAACAGCGCGTGATGATCGGCGCGGCCAGGTAGACCGGCTGCGGCCACAGCCGGTTGGATCAGGAGCGCGATCGCTGGGAGCAGCCAAATCCCTGGCCGCACCAAAGGGCGCAGGGCCCAGATGAAGCCGAGCGCCGTCAGGAGCTGCAACAACGGCGATACGAGAGCGCCGGCCCAGTAGAGCGCCGTCTTCCAGCCGAGTAGCGGCGCCAGCGGCGCGGCTCCGGCGAGTAGCAGTAGGTCGAAGGGACGTGTCCAGTGCAACTCCTCGCCAAAGGGAGCGTTGCTGCGCTCGATCCGGTGGTCGTACCAGTCTCCCGAGGCGAGCAAGGCCTCGGCGCGCACGAGACGCATGTAGCTGTCCGGCCCCAAAAGATCGCCGCTCAGGATCGGCGTGTCGTGCGCGGCGGCCAGCAACAGGTGGAAAAGCATCCAGGCGAGGACGATGACGAGCACCGAGGAGGCTAGCCGTCCGCCTGCCGAGGCTTGTCGCTCATTCCCTACAAGGCTATCGAGTTCCATCGTCATGGCCGCGCAGAATGCCTCCCGGCCCTTAAGGATCGCTGAATGCACTGGACCGCCCCAATCGGCGCGGGTAAATCAGACAAGACGCTGAGACCAGGGACCCGAGGCGGTCTGGCCAGGCGTCAGTGGGGAGAGACCCTATGCAGAGCGAACGGCAGCACGGACTGGATGCCTTCGAGCGCGACGCCGCGATGGCGATTGCCGGCGTATTCACAGATCTCGATGACACCTTGACGACGGCCGGCCGCATCACCGCGGCCTCCCTCGCGGCGATGGAGCGCTTGCGTGCTGCCGGGCTGCTCGTCGTCATGATCACCGGGCGTCCGGCCGGGTGGTGCGACCACTTTGCCCGCATGTGGCCGGTCGATGCCGTGGTCGGCGAGAATGGCGCCTTCTATTTCCGCTACCTCGAGGGCGAACGCCGCATGGTCCGCCGGTACATGCAAAGCGCCGATGAACGGGCCGAAGGCAGGCGACGCCTGGAAGCGCTCAAGGAGAAGGTTCTGGCCGACGTGCCGGGAGCCGCCATCGCCTCCGATCAGGCTTACCGAGAGGCCGATCTGGCGATCGATTTCCGCGAGGACGTCGCACCCTTGCCGGCCGAGCAGGTCGAGCGTATCGCCGAGATCTTCCGCCAAGGCGGCGCCGAGGCGAAGATCAGCTCGATCCACGTCAACGCCTGGTTCGGCGACTACGACAAGATCGCCATGACCAAGATCCTTATGGCGGAGGTCTTCGGTGTCGATCTGATGGACGAGGAGGCGCGCTACACCTTTGCAGGGGATTCTCCGAACGACGCGCCCATGTTCGCCTTCTTCAGTCATTCGGTCGGGGTCGCCAATGTCCTTGATTTCGAGGGCCGCCTGGAGACCTGGCCCGCCTATATCACCGACACTGCTGGCGGCGACGGCTTCTGCGAGCTGGCGGATCATCTGCTCTTGGCGCGTCAGGGCTGAGCGGAGCAGGGCACATGTGCGCGGCGGCGATCATGTTCCAAGGGACCGGCTCGGACGTCGGCAAGTCGCTGATCGTCGCCGGTCTCTGCCGCGCGTTTCGACGGCGCGGCCTGGTCGTTCGCCCCTTCAAGCCCCAGAACATGTCGAACAATGCCGCGGTCACGCCCGAGGGGGCCGAGATCGGCCGCGCTCAAGCGCTGCAGGCGCGCGCCGCCGGGGTCGCACCGTCCAGCGATATGAACCCTGTGCTGCTAAAGCCGCAGAGCGAGCAAGGCGCCCAGGTGATCGTCGGCGGCCGCGTTTGGGACACGCTGAGCGCGCGCGCTTATGGGCGCCGCAAGGCGGAGCTTCTTCCCGCCGTGATCGAGGCCTTCGAGCGCTTGTCCGGGGAGGCGGACCTGGTGCTGGTCGAGGGCGCCGGCAGCCCGGCGGAGGTCAATCTCCGATCCGGGGACATCGCCAACATGGGGTTCGCGGAGGCTGCGGATCTGCCGGTGATCTTGATCGGTGACATCGATCGCGGCGGCGTCATCGCCAGCCTGGTCGGCACGGCCGCGCTCTTGCCGGACGCCGATCGTGAACGAATTAAAGGATTTATTATCAACAAGTTTCGTGGTGACCCTCGTCTCTTTGATGAAGGATTGGAGGTGATCGAGTCGCGCACTGGCCTCGCGTCCATGGGGGTCGTTCCCTATTTCGCGGCGGCTGGCCGGTTACCCGCCGAGGACTCGATGAGTCTCGAGGGGCGCGGCGGTAACACCAAGGCCGGAGCGATCAAGATCGCCGTGCCGCGGTTGGCGCGGATTGCCAATTTCGACGATTTCGACCCGCTGATTGCCGA